>CBFHIW010000014.1:0-46422 GCA_965656065.1 Luminiphilus sp.
CTAGGTTCTTTCTAGGTTCTTTCTAGGTTTTCTCTGGGTGCTTTCTCGGTACTTTCACGGTGCTTTCCTCGGTGCTTTCCTCGGTGCTTTCCTCGGTGCGTGCCCGGTTTTTCCCTAAGTTTTTTCTGGGCTCTCTCTATATTCGCTCTATGCTCTCTCAGGCTCGCACCAGACTCAGATCGAAACCAATCTCCCGGGCTGTTTGCACCGCCGCTGCCTGCGCGTCACCGCTCAGCGATGTGACCCACAAATTGGCGCAACGGGTACCCGTTCGACAATAGGCCAGCACCGACTGACCGGGGTCATCAAACAGGGCTCCCAGACCCTCAATGTCGGGGCCCGGGAAATTCATCGCGTCGACCGGATAGCGAACGAAGAGCAGATCGGCGGCATGACAGGCCGCTTCAATCTCATCCATGGTCGCCTGGCCCGGCACCTCGCCGTCCGGGCGGTTACACACCACGACGGTAAAGCCTTGTGCCGCCAGATTAGGAACATCCTCCGGGGTGATCTGCGCCGCGACGGACAGCGAGTCGGTGAGTTGAAAAATCGGCATGGCTTCTCTCTCCTAAAATCCGGCTAACGGGCCAGGCCCAGTTCGTCTCCCAGCACCGCCATCATACTCTCGAGCGGGCGGTCAGGAACCTCCAAAGGACGCTCCGTGATGCGCTCGGCTACCGACCGATAGGTTTCCGACAGGGTGTGGAGCATGACCGCGGGGAGCGCATGCTCTGCGGCATAACGCTTGCGCTCCTCAAAGCGCTGATGGTCGAGCAGAAGATCAGGGTCGTTCACATGCCTCAGCAGCGCCTGACGAAACTCCTCTTTGCTGTTTTCAACCACGCTGCCGCCGCGATACGCCACCGCATCCCAGATCCTCGAAGAATCGGGTGTGCCAACCTCGTCCATGTAGATGAGATTCTCCTCACCATCGGCGTCCCGCGCATAGCCAAACTCAAACTTGGTATCGACCAGCATCAAATCCAGCGGCGCGAGGTGCTTGGCAATCAGGTCAACACCCTCCCGGAGCAATACTTCATAGCGCGCCACATCGTCTTTGGCGCGAAACCCGAAGGCCTGCCAATGGGCTTCTAATTGGGCGCGGGAGACATTGGTGTCATCGGCCTCCGGGATCCCCGGTAGCCCCCGCATCACCCCTTTGGTCGAGGGCGTCACCAACGTCTCACTCAAACGCTGATCCCGGTGAAGCTCCTCGGCTAATTGAATGCCGCAAAACTCGCGCACGCCCCGCTCATAGGCGCGCCACATCGAGCCGGTAATGAAGCGCCGGGCGATGGCCTCGATCATGACGGGCTCGGCTCGCTGCACCACCCAGACCAATGGATGCGGCACCTCAAGAATATGGCTGCGGGCCAGCCCCGCGCGGCTGAACTCAGTGAACCAGAACTGCGAGATAGCATTAAGCGCGGCACCTTTGCCCGGCACCCCGGCGAGTCCGCCCTCCCCGTGCCAGATACAGTCGAACGCCGAAATACGGTCGCTGATCACCATCAGGGCAAGCTGTGCGTCGGGGGCCACCGGATACTGACGCTCGCGAATCAGCCGCGCGCTGTCCTCCGCAGACAGCCAGTAAACGGAACGGACCTTGCCCGAATGCACCGGCTCACTGGTGCGAATAGGCAACGAATCATTGACGGCGAGGACCTCTGAACTCAAGGGTTAATCTCTGGGCGCTTGGCTTCACGCGCAGTTTTGCCCAAAATGCGCTCCGTTGTCACGGGCTGTGGCGACGACTCCAGCGGTAAGGACCCATTCAATGTTTTTTCACGCGAACAAGCGTCATCTGGTTGCCAACGCAATTAAGGCGTTTCACATTGCACTGCTGGGGTGCTTCGCCCTGCATCAGGGTGTGTACGCTCAAACGTCTGACGAGGGCACCGCACTGGAAACCGTCATCGTCACCGCATCGCGCACCCCGGATACAGCCTTTACGCTGCCCGTAGCCTGGTCAGCACTCGATGGTTCGACCATCGAGCGTATCGCGGCACAGCACAGCAATCAGGTCTTTAATCGGGTCGCGGGGGCCTGGATCAGCCGCGGCAACGGTCAGGAATCTCTGATCTCCCTGCGCTCACCGGTGCTGACCGGCGCCGGCAGCTGCGGCGCGTTCATGACAGCGCAAGACGGCATCAGCCTGAGATCCCCCGGATTTTGCAACGTGAATCAGCTGTTCGATGCCAACTTGCTGCAAGCAGGCAAGCTGGAAGTACTGAAAGGCCCTGCCACGGTGGTCTTTGGCTCGAATGCGCAGCACGGCATCATCAATGTGTTGAGCCGAAGCGCCAGTGACACGCCGAACCAGATCAAAGTCGAGGCCGGCTCGAGGGACTACTACCGACTTTCGGGGAGCGCCGCCTTCGATAGCGTAGCGCTCTCGGCCCAGGCTACCCGTTACGGGGGCTATCAGGATGCCTCGGGTTACGACCAGCAAAAAGCGACGCTGCGCATCGATCACGACTGGCAGGACTGGCGGGTGCAGGGCTTCTTAGAGGGCAGTAATCTCAATCAGGAAACCGCGGGCTATATCCAGGGCTTTGAGGCCTACGAGGATGACGACGCTCGCGAGGAAAACCCCAACCCTGAGGCCTATCGCGATACCTGGGCGGCTCGTGGGTATCTGGGATTCACTCGAGACTGGGGCGCTAATGCAGAGGTCACTCTTCGACCATACGGGCGCAGTAACAGCATGACCTTCCTCCAGCACTACCTGCCCTGGAAGGCGACCGAGAGCAATCGTCACCGTAGCCTCGGCCTGCAAGCCATCGCCCGCGGACAGCGCGACCGACTGACGTGGCTGGCGGGCGTCGATGTCGATCACACAGAGGGCGCCTTGCTCGAAGTACAGGAGGCGTTTTTTAGCCCTAATCAACCCGACGGCGTGCACTACGACTACGAGGTCGATGCGGATACGCTGGCCGGGTTTACGAATGTGACCTGGGCGCTGTCAGATCGGTGGCGACTTGATGGCGGCCTGCGTCTGGAAGAAACCCGCTATGACTACGCCAATCTGACCGATGCAGGCCCTGCCTGCGCGCCGACTGCCACCGCCTGCCGCTTTTACCGCCCGGCCAGCCGCAAAGATAGCTTCAGCGACTGGACAGGCAACGTGGCGCTCAGCCGCCACAGCGAACACACCACGGTGTTCGCACGCCTGGCACGGGGTTTTCGCGCACCCCAGACGACGGAGCTTTATCGCCTGCAGTCAGGGCAAACCGTTGCAGATATTGATTCGGAATCACTCGATAGTGTCGAAATCGGTATCCGCGGCAGCCATGAACGGTTTGGCTACGACATCGCCGCCTACTGGATGGACAAACAGGACGTCATTTTTCAGGACCGTGATCGCTACAACGTCTCGGGCGCCGAGACGACCCACCGCGGCGTCGAAGCGAGCCTGAACTGGCAGTTCTCGAACGTCTGGTCATTGAAGGCCAACGGTAGCTATGCCCGGCACCGCTACGACAGCGATATTCAATTACTGGGGTCGCGGGGCAGTATCGAAGGCAACGAGATGGACACCGCGCCAAAGCACTTTGGCTCGATACAACTGCTGGCGGATTTCTCTCAGGTTGGCCCCGCGCTCACGGCCGAGCTGGAGTGGCTGTGGGTGGCCAAGTACTGGCTGGACCCCAACAATCAACACGAGTACGACGGCCACGAATTACTGAATCTGAGGGGATCGTGGGCGATGACCCCTACCCTCACTATGACGCTGGTCGCGACTAACCTGATGGATAAGGGATACGCAGAGCGCGCCGACTACGGCTTTGGTAGCTACCGATATTTTGTGGGGGAACCCCGCAGCTTCGTCCTGGGTGTCTCGCTGGCGCTCTAAACCTACTCGCTGGCGCTCTAAACCTACTCGCTGGCGCTCTAAACCTACTCGCTGGCGCTCTAAACCTACTCGCTGGCGCTCTAAACCTACTCGCTGGCGCTATAACCCTAGCGGTAGGCGCGCAGGCCGACGGCGTGGCGCACTTTTTCCAGTAGCGCGGTACTTTGCGGCCTTAGGCGCTCGGCGCCCTGCTTGAGAATGGCTTCCACCTCCTCTGGATTCGCCATCAGGCGATCATAAATGTCCCGCGCCGGTGCCAACTCGTCATTCACCCGCTCAAACAGCAGCTTTTTGGCCTCTCCCCAGGCAATACCGTAGGCGAAAGCCTGTCGCATCTGTTCACGCTCTGCCTCATCGGCAAAGGCACACCACACCTGAAAAACCGTCGAGTCATCGGGGTCTTTCGGCTCACCGGGCTCCAGCAAGTTGGTTTTGATCTTGTTGATCGCTTTTTGCAGCTGCTTCGGCGTGCCAAACAGCGGGATGGTGTTACCGTAGCTCTTACTCATCTTGCGCCCATCCAGACCCTGCAAGACCGCGACATGGTCATCGACCACCGCCTCGGGCAAGGTGAATGTCTCGCCGTAGTGATGGTTAAAGCGCTGGGCAATATCCCGCGCCATCTCAACGTGCTGAATTTGATCGCGACCCACCGGCACCTGGTGCGCATTAAAAATCAGAATATCGGCGGCCATGAGTATGGGGTAAGAGAACAATCCCATCGTGATCCCAAAGTCCGGATCCTCGCCGGATTCCTCATTGGTCTGCACAGCCGCTTTGTAGGCGTGCGCCCGATTCATCAAACCTTTTGCTGCTGAGCAGGTCAGTACCCAGCTCAGCTCAGTAATCTCCGGGATATCCGATTGGCGATAGAAAAAAGTCTTCTCCGGGTCGAGACCCAGCGCCAACCAGGTGGCCGCGATCTCGCGACTGGATTGCGCTACCTCGTCGGGATTCTGATTTTTAATGAGCGCGTGGTAGTCCGCCAAAAACAGATAGGCATCCACCGAAGGATCTCTGGAGGCAGCGATCGCAGGACGGATCGCGCCGACATAGTTGCCCAGATGCGGCGTACCGGTTGTCGTGATGCCCGTCAGTACCCGGGTTGAACTCATGATGTCCTCGCTTCCTTCAGGCCAGACGCCGGTAGAACGCCGTGAGCAGCGACACCAGCTGCGGAATATCCGCGGTGCAGGCCAGCTCGCGAATCGAATGCATCGCCAGCGTCGGCACGCCCAGATCCGTGGTGGCAATCCCCGTCTCGGTCGCTGTGATGGGACCAATCGTGCTACCGCAGGCCAGGTCGGCGCGCATCACAAATGCCTGCACATCGACTTCAGCTCGCTCAGCCAATAGCCGCAGCCGCGCCGCACCCTCGCTGTCCGTTGCATAACGCTGATTGCGATTAATTTTGATCACTGGCCCGCCACCCAGTCGCGGGCTGTGCTGGTCGTCGTGCTTGTCCGCATAGTTGGGATGCACCGCATGCGCGTTGTCCACCGAGAGCATCCAGGAATCCGTGCGCAGCTGCTGGTTCGCGTGAGGCTCGGGCACCAGTGCGGTCAGTGCATCCATCAGCATTGGTCCCTGGGCTCCCACCGTTGAGGCGCTCCCCACCTCCTCGTGATCGGTTGCTACCAGCATTGACCACTCGGCATCGTCGGCATCGATCAGTGCGCTGAGGCCCGCAAAACAGCTCAGCAGGTTGTCCAGTCGGGCCGAGGTGATCCAGGACTCATCCATGCCTGCAACGGCGGGTGCCTGCACGTCATACAGAGACAATTCATAGTCCATGATCCGCGCATCTTGCCATTGGGCATCCTGCGCGGTGAGGCTCTCAGCCAGCCATACCTTGAAATCGAACTGTTGGGGATCCCCCAGCATGACCAGCGGCACCACATCTTTCTGCGGGTTGATACTCCGCTCCTTGTTAGCGTCCCGATCAAGATGAATCGCCAGGCTGGGCACAACTGCGACCGGACGGGCCGAATCAAATAGCGTGGAACACAGCTCTCCCGACGCGGTCAGCAGCGTCACGCGGCCCGCTATGGCGAGGTCGCGGTCAAACCAGGGATTGAGTAGCGCACCCCCGTAGACGTCGACCCCCAACTGCACGCAGCCATCGCGACCTTTCACCGGGTTGGGTTTCACTGAGAGGTTCGGGCTGTCGGTATGCGCGCCGACCAACCGCAGCCCCGTATCCAAGCGGCCCTGTCCCGCCCGCATGGCGATCAGCGAACTGCCCTGCCGGGTCATGAAATAGCCGCGGCCGGCGGTCATGGCCGCAGGGTCGAACCGCTCGACCTCTTCGAACCCGGCGTCACGGAGTCGCCGCGACATTGCCGCCACAGCATGGAAGGGCGTGACAGCCTCGCCGAGAAATCCGAGCAGTGCGTCGATCTGCGTCATGTCCTTAACCCTGAATAACCCATACCCACAATACCAATCCCAAAGCCAATCGATACAGCACAAAAGGCATCAGCCCGATTCGCTCTACCCAATACATAAAGGCTTTGATCGTGGCATAAGCAAAGATCGCCGAGAGCGCAAAAGCGGCCACCGCCGCTCCTCCGGAAAGCGATGACTCGCCTGACCCCATGGTCGCGAGCATCAGCACCACGGCGCCGCCAATCACCGGCACACTCAGTAAAAAAGAGAAGCGGGTCGCGGCGGCGGGATGGTAACCCAGAAACAAGGCGGCCGTGATGGTCACGCCGGATCGCGATGTGCCGGGGATCAAGGCACACACCTGCGCCAGACCAATGAGCAGCGCGTCGCGGAGCGATACAGGCCCCGTGTGTTGCGCGCCGTGCCGGGAGAATCGATCAGCAACGCCCAGTAACACACCGAATAGCAACGTGGTCACGATGATCACGTTAACGGCCCGCGCATCGGTGGCGATCACATCTTTTAGTAGCAAACCCGCTAACACCACGGGCACCGTCGCCACCACCAGCGCCCACAGTTCAGACTGACCCTCGGGGCCACCGGGTACGATGCTCTTTGCCAAGTTGATGACCGTGTCGCGGAAGTACCAGAGCACCGCGCACAGGGTGCCCGCGTGCACGGCCACGTCAAACAGCAGGCCTTGATCGATCCAGCCCCATATCTGCGCGGGCAGAATCAGGTGCGCAGAGCTCGACACCGGCAGAAATTCGGTGATGCCCTGAATCAGGGCCAACACGACAATCTGGATCCAGTCAGTCACGGCGGCCCTGCTCTGACAATTTCTTCCAGCCAATGTCGCGCTGCACATACTGCGGCGATAACGCGTGAGCAGGCTCGGACTGCAGAGCCAGCGTGCCAGCACCCAGGAGTTCGGCCATGACACGCGCGTCTGGTGTGACCTCCGGCAGCCACTGGGCCGCAGACGTGAGGTCATCGGGCATGCGCTCCTGATACCGAGCGCCGGACCCCATCACCACATTCGCTGGCCGTGCTGAACCGGCAAGCAGATCTTCCGGCGCACAGACAAATGCCTCCCCGTCGGCGACGAATGCACCCTCTCGCCACTCACCCCAGAGCCCATATAACTGATCGATCTGGGCATCGATGGTCGAGAGGACGCAGTCGCCGTCTTGCAAAAGGCCATGATGCCCCGCGGCATATGCCTGAGCGGTCAGGGAGCAGAACCCGTGTACCGGTAGTTCCTGCGACCAGGCCAACCCCTGCGCCACACTCACTGCGACGCGGAGCCCGGTAAACGATCCCGGCCCCACGCCACAGGCAATGGCATCGACAGCCTCGGCCAGCGCCCTGCCGTCCAAGATCACTGACAACATCCCCAGAATGTGGCGGTTATGGGCCCGCGCTACGATTTCATGGCGCCCGCACACTTCGCCCTCGTCATACAAGGCGAGCGTGCAGGCATGAGTGGCGGTATCTAGCGCGAGAACACGCGGCATGGGCCGTATAAACTATCGTCAGACTGAGCGTCGATGATCCCATAGAGGGACTGAACTTTGAATGCAGCGGTGGCTTACAGCTTGGGTATTTTGGCCGGCGGTCAGGGCGCGCGCTGGGGCGGCCGTGACAAGGGCCTCATTGCGCATCACGGACGCCCGCTGGTCGCCGGGATTGTGACGCCGCGCCCCCAGGGCGCGGCAGAGGTGTTGATCTGTTGCCGAAGTCATCCCTATTTCTACCAGCATTTTGCCGACCGGGTACTTTGCGAGTCGATCGCCCACCAGGGGCCGTGTGCGGGCATCGCTGCACTACTGGCTGCGGCTGCCTGTCCCACACTAATGATACTGCCAGTCGATTTGATCGGCGCGCCGGAGCAAGTCATCGCCACCCTCGAAACCGAGTGGCAGGAAGATGACGCTGCGATCTTTTTGACTGACACGGAGGGTCGGCATTCTCCCTGCTTGCGGCTTCATGTCGATACACTGGCAGACTGCGCGGCTTTTCTCGATGAAGGAGGACGTAAAATCACCGGGCTGCTGGAGAAAGTCGGCGCGCGACCCATCCCAGTCGACGCCGCGTGGCTCAAAGATGCGGACCAGCCCGCCTCGATTTCGCCCTAAATCTGGGCCTGCAGTGACTGCTGGACGAAGAATAATCCGTGGGCCAGCACCACCCCCAGCGTTAAATTTCGTCGCATAGCCGCGTACCACGCGGGCAAGTGCTCCGCACCTCGTTCGTACCAGAGTAGCGCCAGGTACCCCGCCATCAAGGCCACTGCCGCCAACCACGCCTTGGCGGTTAAGACGGCTGCCACCGCAAACAGGACGACGCCGTTACTGATGAGCAGTCGCGCGATCAGCGGCTCCTCGACGGTTTGGACCCGGCCCCAAAGCGTGCCCCCGAGGAAACAGAGGATACCCAGCGAGTAGATGACAAACCCCTGAACAGACACGGCCCCCGGCCAATCCGATAGCAGCCATGCGCCCGCCAAAAAGCCATAAAAAGGCAGCAAGCCGGCGTAACCCAGTCCCAGCATGACGATGCGATTCTGCATAACGCGCCTCCAAAAAAAACCCCGGCCAGAGGCCGGGGCAAGAATTCGCCACCTGGGGGAAGATGGCTTAACCGGAGAGTCGATCATCCGGTCGCAAGGTTTACGCCCCGGTAGTGGGCCCGGATCACTGGTGTCGGAAAAAAATAACCCCGTTCTTGCCTCTCTCTCGCCTCTCTCTCGCCCTTGTCTCACCGCTCTCTCATTGTTCTCTAACCGCTCTCTCATTGTTCTCTAACCGCTCTCTAACCGTTCTCTAACCGTTCTCTAACCGTTCTCTCGCTTTTCGCTCCTCCTGCTGCCGCCACAGCCTAGCTACGCAAGTTCAGAGCAAACACGGTGCGGCCACCGTCCCGAAAAAATGCGGCCCGCTATCGCCTGCCCCAGACGACATGGGGTCGCCGAAGGCCCCGTGAACACTGCCTTATGCCCTGAGCGACTGAAGGCAACCGATGCTGATAAGAAAAGGTTTTTCGACACAGGATTCTTGTCGCGATAATGTCCAGGCTAGAGCCACCTCCCGGCAATACAGCAAGTCATCAGCTTCTGTCAGACGCGGACAGCGCATATCAGGAGTCGAGCAGACAGCCTCGCCACCGAGCGCTGTCAGGTGTTGCCTGTGCCGAGCACCGCTCGCCACCTCATTTTTCCCGGATGCCTCACCTTTGTGAGGCGAAAACAGTGTCTGTGGTGCGGACGACGGGTTCAACGGGGCAGTGAACTGACGCATCCCGCCATCGGGCAGAGTCCGCCAGGAACAGGGAGAACCGATGAAAAGACTCAAGCGAAATCGCATCCAACGCGCCTTTGACAAAGGCTACCAACTCGGTCTCGCCGGCCGCTCCAAGGAGAACTGCCCCTTTTTGACCGGCTTGGCGCGCAGCAAGTGGCTGGAAGGCTGGCGTGAAGGACGAAACGACTGGCGAGAGGGCCTCACAGACGCTCTGACATGTTATAAATTGTCAGGTTTCTGACCACTCGCCTGAGCACCCTTCCACCAACAGGGGTTTTTTGAACGATCAGGCCTTGTAATGGTCAGAAATGACGCTATCTCTGATACCGCAGTAACGAAGGCCTGATCCGTGAATTACCAACTCCTCGCGAACCTCGAAAACTGGCTGGGGCAACAAATTGTTGGCCAGCAAGATCTGATTCATAAGCTGATGCTGGGCCTGCTAGCCAACGGGCATCTGTTGGTCGAAGGCGCACCCGGTCTGGCCAAAACCCGGGCGATTAAAGAGATGGCCGAGGGGATTGAAGGCACCTTTCACCGCATCCAGTTCACCCCCGATCTGCTGCCCGGTGACATTACGGGTACCGATATCTTTCGCCCGCAAACAGGCGCATTTGAGTTTCAACAAGGCCCGATCTTCAACAACCTGGTGCTGGCGGATGAAATCAACCGTGCCCCTGCCAAAGTACAGTCCGCGTTGCTAGAGGCCATGGCTGAACGTCAGGTGAGTATTGGCAGTCAGACCTATGAATTGCCATCGCTGTTTCTGGTGATGGCGACCCAGAACCCGATCGAGCAGGAGGGTACTTACCCCCTCCCCGAAGCACAGCTGGATCGATTTCTCATGCATGTCCGCGTGTCCTACCCAGATGCGGGGGCAGAGCAGGCCATTCTGCGTTTGGCGCGCAGTGAAGCCGGTGGCACCCACAGCCGACCTGAAGGCACCGTCTCGCAAGATGATATTTTCTCGGCGCGAAAAGCGGTGCTGGACATCCATATGGCGCCGGCCGTAGAGGAATACATCATCCAGCTGATCGTCGGCACGCGTGAGCCAGGCCACTACGACAGTGAGCTGGCCGGCTGGCTCGAATACGGAGCCAGCCCGCGGGCGACCATTGCGCTGGATCGCTGCGCCCGCGCCAACGCGTGGATCGCAGGGCGCGATTACGTCAGCCCTGATGATGTACAAGCCGTTGCACTCGACTGCCTTCGGCACCGGCTTATCGTGTCCTTCGAAGCGGAAGCAGCAGGCGTCACGAGCGACCAAATTATCGAGCGATTGATCGAGCGCATCCCCGTTGCCTGACAAAGACAGTAGCAAGGCGATGACCGGGCCTCGCGGTGCCGTTGTCACCGCGGAGGGTCTGATCGCCACCCGATTCGCGGCACGGTTCATCGATGTCACCGGCCAGACCCGTGCGCTCGCCAACCTTGCGGGCATGCGCCGCTCGCACCAACGTGGCCGGGGCGTCGAATTTGATGAGGTGCGCGCCTATGCGGCCGGAGACGACGTCCGCGCGATCGACTGGCGCGTCACAGCGCGCTCGGGCACTCCCCACACCAAGCTTTTTCACGAGGACAGGGAACAGCCCATTTTGGTGGCAGTGGATCAGCGCTCGCCCATGAAGTTTGGTGCCAGCCGCTGTTTCAAATCGGTGATGGCGGCCCACGTGGGCGCTCTGGCGCTGTGGTCCGGTCTGCAGGCCGGCGAGCGCATCGGCGGCGCGGTACTGGGGGACGATCTCCTACACGACACGCGACCCAAGCGAAGCCAGCACGCGGTGTTGAATATGATCAAAGATCTGGTGGCCGAGGGGGCCCCTGCGGCAGAGGGCCCGGTCACACGAAGCCTTGGCGATCTACTGGAGCAACTGGAGCGAATCGCGCGTGCCGGTACACGGATCTTTTTGATCAGTGACCTCCACGACCTCTTCGAGGAGGGACACCTGACGCCCCTAAGGCGCTTGGCACGCAAGACACAGATCGTGGCCGTGGCGGTAGGGGATACGCTGGAGGCCAGCCTCCCTCAAGCGGGGTTTTATGCGGTGACCGATGGTGTCACGCACTCCCAGCTGGACACCAGCGTGGCCGGCGCCCGGGAGGCGTACGAGGCGGATCATCAAAACCGTCTCGCAGAGCTGACCAAACGTCTCCGGGAGCTCCGCATCCCGCTGTTGCCACTGCAGACACATCAAGATCCGCTGAAACAGTTACTGACGGTCTTTCCCCCACGATGAATCCGGAAATGATGCTGTCGCAACTCGCGCCGCTGCGAGAACCCGCTGCCATCGGCTGGTGGCCGCTGGCGCCCGGGTGGTGGTTCGTTTTGGCATTGAGCGCGGCTTTACTGATAGGGCTGGGTCTGTGGCTCCGAAAGCGGCGTCTGAAAACAGCCTACCGACGGATTGCGCTAACAGCACTCGATGAGCTTCGCTCGCGGGAGGCTGGGCAAGACGAACTCAATTGGCTTCTCAAGGCGGCGGCCCTGAAGGCTTATCCTCACGAACAGGTCGCGGGGCTCCACGGGACAGCGTGGCAGCAGTTTCTCGCATCGAGCTGCCCCAAGGTCGGGTCAGATGCCTTTGCTGAACTCGACACCCTCTATCAGCGCGAGCCCTCGCCCATTAGCAGTCAGCTGTTTGATGCGGCTGAACACTGGATCCGTCAGCACGAGGTGACCCATGCTTGAGTGGCTGTGGCCCTGGATCTTCGCGGCAGCTCCCCTGCCCTGGCTGATCCACCGGTTCAGCAAGGGGGAATCATTGCAGCCCTCGGCGCTGCGCGCACCCTTTGCGGCAAGATGGCGGGGCCTGGCCGGCGCCGGTAGCAGCGTCAGGTCGGGGCGCGGCTATTGGTGGCTGCTGTGGCTCACGTGGATGATGCTGATCGTCGCCACTGCACGACCCCAGTGGATCGGCGAACCCATTGAGCTGCCCAATACTGGTCGCGATCTGATGCTGGGCCTCGATCTCTCGGGCAGCATGCAGATCGAGGACATGCAGGTGGGCAACCGTCTGGTACCTCGCATCACCGCGGTCAAAGCGATCGCCGCCGATTTTACCGAGCGGCGCCAGGGTGATCGCGTCGGCCTGATCTTGTTCGGCACGCGTGCCTATTTACAGGCCCCCCTCACTTTCGACCTGAGCACCGTCACGCGTTTTATCGATGAGGCGCAGCTGGGCTTCGCCGGCGAAGATACCGCCATCGGCGACGCGCTGGGTCTGGCGATCAAGCGGCTACGGGAACGACCCGCATCATCGCGTATCTTCATTCTGCTCACCGACGGTCAGGACACTGCCAGCACCGTCGATCCCATGGAAGCGGCAGCACTCGCGGCACAACTCGACGTCAGGATTTATACGATCGGTATAAGCCGCAATTTGGGCCGCACGGTCAACGGGCGCAGTGAGGTCGATGAAGCCATGCTCAATGCCGTCGCGGAAGCAACAGGCGGCCGCTACTTCCGGGCGACCTCGCCCGCCGAGCTGGAAGCGGTATACGCCCTGCTCGATGAACTGGAGCCTGTTGAGCAGGAGGCCAGCACCTTCCGCCCCAAGCGCGCACTGAGCTGGATACCGTTGCTGGCCGCCCTGACCTTGGCGAGCCTGTTGGCGTTGCTGCGCAGCCGTTGGCTCAGTCGGCTGGGCATGAGGCCGCGCTATGGGTGAACGCAATGATTGACGGATTTCATCTGCTCCGCCCGGACCTGCTCTGGGCCCTGCTCGCCTGCCCGCTGGTGGGATTGGCGCTGTGGTATCGCCGCGTGCATCAGGGTGACTGGACCAAGGTCATCGACGCCGAGCTGTTGCCGTACCTGCTGCCGGATCAGCGCGGTAAAGCGCAGCGCTCGCGGATTTGGATACCGACTCTCCTGCTAGCACTCGTGACGCTGGGCGCCGCCGGACCGAGTCTACAGCGCGTGGAGCTGCCGGTGATCAAACGGGCAGATGCGCTGGTCATCGTGCTGGATCTCAGCGCCTCGATGCTGGCCGCTGATGTTCAGCCAAGCCGTGTGCAGCGCGCGCGGCAGAAAATACTCGATCTGCTGGATACCCGCGAGGAAGGCGTGACCGGTCTCGTCGTGTTCGCCGGCGACGCCCACGTCGTCACGCCGCTGACCGACGACACCCGCACCATCGCCAACCTCATGCCGGCGCTCTCCCCCGCCATCATGCCCCTGCCCGGTGCCGATGCCACGAGTGCAGTGGAAGTCGCTGCCGAGCTGCTGCTGACCGCAGGCGCGCAGGGCGGGCATATTCTGTTGATGACCGATGGGCTACCGGGATTTGAGAGCAACCGGGTGCAATCAGCACTCGATGACAGCGGCGCCAGCCTTGCCATTCTGGGCATTGGCACCACGACCGGTGCGCCGATTCCGCTCCCCAACGGGGGCTTTTTGAAAGACAACGCGGGCGAGATCGTGATTCCCGCGCTCGATCGCGACCAACTTGCCAGTATCGCGCAGGAATTGGACGCGCCCTATGAGGAGGTTCGGCTCGACGAGCGGGACATTGAAGCGCTGACCCAGCGTGATGCCCTCGCAACGGACGGTGAGTTGGATCTCGATCGGCAGACGGACGCCTGGCAGGACCAGGGTTTCTGGCTCGCGGCACTGGTCGCCTTGTTACTCCTTCCCGCGTTTCGCAAAGGCGTGGTGGCGAGCATCGCGCTCGTGCTGCTGACCCACTCGCCACATCCGGAGGCGGCGGGCTGGGATGACCTGTGGCTGACCCCCGACCAACAGGGCGCGCGTCACCTGATTGCCGGCGAGGCGTCAGACGCGGCGCGTGCCTTCGCCGACCCCAACTGGCGGGGCGTCGCGGAGTATGAGGCCGGCAGCTACGACCAAGCGGCGGAGAGCTTCGCCAGCGACACCACTGCGGATAACCTCTACAACCTCGGCAACTCGCTGGCGCTGCAAGGGGATCTTCGCGGTGCGCTCAGTGCCTATGAGGAAAGTCTGAGCCTTGCGCCCGACGCCGAGGACGCCATCGCGAATCGCGACTTCATTCAGTCGCTACTCGATCAGCAAGAGCAACAGCAGGAACAGGAGAGCGACCAGGAAAATCAGGAAGGCGATCAGTCCGAGGAAAACAACGACAGCGATTCCCAAGGCGACAACAGCTCGGACAGCTCAGATGAGGGAGAGCAAGAACAAAGCGACGGCGAAAACAGCGACGAGAGCGAGAGCGGTCAGAGTGACCCGGCTGAATCTGAACAAGAGCAGGAGCAGGGTCAGCAGGATCCCACCATGGCTGACGCGCAGGACATGAATACCGAGGCGCTGGAGGCAGCGACTCAGGAACAGATGGCCAAGTTTGACGAGGCGCTGGAGGAACAACAGGCACTGGAGCAGTGGTTGCGCCGGGTACCCGATGATCCGGGCGGCTTGTTGCGCCGCAAATTCCGGTACCAGACGATGCAGAGACTCAGAGAGGGTGAGGAACCTGATGAATCGATTCGTTGGTAACCCTTTTATCTGGGCGTGCTGCGTCGCCATGATGCTGTGGACCCATCTGTCCTGGGCAGAGCTCTCGGCAACTGCAGATCGGCGCACGATCGCCATGGGCGAAACCCTGCGCCTGACGCTACTGGGCGATGCGGGCGAGCAGCCCGCCGAGATTGATGTCACGCCGTTGAATCGCGACTGGGAGATTCTGTCGCGCTCCAGCGCTACCAATGCGCGCTTCATCAACGGGCAAAACCAAGTCACTCGCACGCTGGAGATGGAGCTGGCCCCCCTGCGCGAGGGTACGCTTACCATTCCATCGCTCACCGCGGGTGGGCGCAGCACCACACCGCTGGCCATCCGCGTCAACCCCGAACCGGTGGTGGCCCCGGGGGACGAACTGGTGCTCTTCGACGCGAGCGTGGACGCCAGCAGCGTCTATGTGCAGTCCGAGGTCATCCTCACCGTGACCCTGCAGCAGGCGATCAATCTGGATGGCGGCGAGATTTCGAACTTCGACATACCCGATGCCGTTGTGGAAAACCTGGAGCGACGGTCTTTTCAGCGGCGCGTCGGCAACCGGACCTGGCTGGTCACGGAACTGCGATATGCCGTGTACCCACAAAAAAGTGGTGCACTGAGGATTCCTGCCATCGGCTTTACAGCGCGCGAAGTGCAGCCGGGGCGCTCTCTGTTGGGCGCGCGCCTTGGCCGGCGATTGCGCATGGCCTCCGAGCCACTGGAAATTGACGTTAAAAGCGTGCCCACCAGCTTCCCCGGTGAGGTCTGGCTACCCGCCCGGGCGCTCACGCTTGAAGAAAACTGGTCCATCGACCCGGCGTTGCTGAATGTCGGCGACTCCACAACGCGCACACTCACCCTGACCGCCCGGGGGCTGCAGGGGAGTCAGCTCCCACCGCTGAGTAGCGTTCAGGGTGCGGTCAACATCCCCGAACTGCGGTTTTATCCCGACCAGGAATCGATTGACCAAAGTGAATTGGCTGAGGGGCTGCAGGGCCGACGCGTGCAAAGCGAAGCGTTGGTTGCACGCTCTGGCGGCACCTGGACCTTGCCCGAGATTCGCGTGCCCTGGTGGAATATCGAAACAGACAGCCTGGAGTTCGCCACGCTGCCCGCGCGAACCGTCAGCGTGAGCGCCATCCAGACCACTGATCAAATCACTGACCCGACCATCGCGCCAAGCGCCTCACCGGCGGGCGCGACCCTCCCGCTCTGGTTGTGGGTTGTCAGCGCGGCGGGCTGGCTGGTGTCGCTTGCGCTCGGCATGCTGCTCTGGTTGAGCCGCCGTCACACTACTGACCACTCGCCAACGCCTGGCGGCTCTACGGCTAAGTCCGGCTCAGCGCGACAAGCGCTGGTCGAAATCAGAAAGGCCGCCGCTCAAGAGGACGCTGCGCTACTCAGGAAGGCGATTCTGCAGTGGGCAGACCTCCATCACGAGCAGAGGTTTTCGTCACTTGAAGCACTCGCTCGCGTCAGCACCGAACCGCTTGCCACGCGTCTCCGCGCAGTGGACCGGTCGCTGTATGGCGATGGCGAATTAACGTCAGCGCTGGGCGGATTGATCGATGCGCTACGCGAGGAGCCCGCCCCTCAGGGCCGCAGTACGGGCGTCAATGGCTTGTCGCTCTATCCCTCATAGGCAGGGCCACACGGAGACACACTCAAGTGGCCCCTGCCTGAACACTTCTTGCGGGCCCTAATCCGTGGATTCAAAAGCGTGCATCGGTGGCTAGGAGAATGGCTCCTCTAGCGCCTTGCTCACCACCTCAAAAACATCTTTCGGCAGCGGATCGATCGCCGCGAGCCGTTCGAGCTCATCCCGCATGGCCTCCTGTCCCACCGCATAGCGGCGCCAGCGCGTCATGGGCGCGAGCATGCGGGCCGCAATTTGTGGATTACTCGCCTGCAGGCGCTCGATCACCTCGCCCATCAACCGATAACCGGCACCGTCCTCGCGATGGAACGCGATCGGGTTGGCGCCGGCAAAGGCACCAATCAGTGCGCGCAATTTGTTCGGGTTGCGCCAATCGAATGCCGGGTGGGTCATGAGCGCTCTCACGCTCTCCACACAATCCACATCGGGCCGAGTAGCCTGCACCGTCAACCACTGATTCACCACCAGCGCCTCGTGCTGCCACCGCGAATAAAAGTCCGCCAGCACTGCTTCTCGCTTCTCCACCGCCTCGTAGTGGGTGATCCAACGCAGCGACGCGAGGCGGTCCGTCAGATTATCTGCACGCTCATAAAGACTGTGCGCGGCAGCGAGGTGCCCAGCAGGATTGGCTGCCAGCAGATAATCCTGCGCCAGATGGCGCAGCGCCCGCAGACCAATGTCGTCGGCGTGGGGCGCGTAGGTTTGCGGCGCAGGGTTATCAGACAGCACCCGCTGCCAGACCGACTCCAAAGCACCGCCCAGTGAGGCTTTTAGCTGCTGTCGCTGATCATGAATCTGACTGACATTGACCAACCCTCGCTGTGCGGCGCGATCCGCGAGGTACTCCTCACTCGGCAAAGCCAACGTGAGCGCCTTCATGGCCGGATCCATTGAACCCATCAGTACCTGCTCGCAGGCGGCCAATAATCCCTCGGGTAATGATGCATCCGCAGCCTCAATCGCTCTCGCTAAAAGCGTTTGCGCCGCATCCCAGGCGACAAAGGCGTCGTCGTCCCCGGCCATGAGCGTCAACAAATCCGCTTCGGCATGATCTACTGTGGCGCGGACCGGCGCTGAAAACCCTCGCAGGCTGGAGAGCACCGGCTTCGAGGGCACATCCTCAAAGGTGAATGTCTGTTCACGCTCTGTCAGTTCCAGCACACGCGTGGTCCCGTCATCCAGAGGAAGGGGCTCACCGTCGACCAGCAGACCGGTCGCCACAGGGATGACCAGCGGCTCGCTCGCCCGCTGCGCAGAGGCGGCTGGATTGTGCTGCTTCAGGGTCAACTGATAACGCCGGGTGTTAGGGTCGTACTGCTCGCTGAAAATCACCTCGGGCGTGCCCGCCTGCTCGTACCAGCGCCTGAATTGCGTTAGATCGCGCCCCGACGCCTCCGCCAGACAGTCCACAAAGTCATCGCAGGTCACCGCCTGTCCATCGAAGCGCTCGAAATACAGCGTGGTGCCGGCATGGAACGCCTCGGCCCCGAGTAGCGTGTGCAGCATGCGCACCACCTCGGCACCCTTCTCGTAAACCGTGAGGGTGTAGAAATTCGAAATATCGACAAAGGCATCCGGGCGTACGGGATGCGCCAGCGGACCGGCGTCTTCGGCAAACTGGTGCGTCCGCAGGAACAGCGCGTCCTCCACCCGCTTGACCCCCCGGGAGTTCATGTCAGCAGAGAACTCGCTGTCACGAAAAACCGTGAAACCCTCTTTCAGGCTGAGCTGAAACCAGTCGCGGCAGGTGACCCGGTTCCCGGAGTAGTTGTGAAAGTACTCGTGGGCGACGACCGCCTCGACGCGCTGAAAACCCATGTCCGTGGTGATATCGGGGTGGGCGAGCACGCAAGAGGTGTTGAATACATTGAGGCCCTTGTTCTCCATGGCGCCCATGTTGAAATCATCCACCGCGACAATGTTGTAGAGATCGAGATCGTACTCAAGGCCGTACACCTGCTCGTCCCACCGCATCGCCGCCTTGAGCGCGCTCATGGCGTAATCGCAGTAACCGAGATCCTTCTCCTCCACCCAGATATTGAGATCCACCACCCTGCCCGAGCAGGTGGTAAAGACGTCACTCACGGGCTTCAGGTCGCCGGCGACCATGGCGAACAGATACGACGGTTTCGGGAAAGGGTCATGCCACACCACACGGTGCCGGCCGTTATCCAGGTCCTCCTCGCTGACTTTATTGCCATTGCTGAGCAGCACCGGACACTCGGCGCGATCCGCCTCGAGCGTGACGGTGTAAACCGCGAGCACATCCGGGCGATCGGAGAAGTAGGTGATCTTCCTGAACCCTTCCGCCTCGCACTGGGTGCAATAGGCGCTCTGGGAGCGGTAAAAGCCCTCCAGAGAGGTATTTTCCTCAGGGCAAATGGTCACACAGGTGCGCAGGGAGAAGCGATCGGGTACTGAGGCCACGATCAGATCGGTGTCGCCAACCGTGTACTCATCCTCAGTCAGACGCTCACCATCCAGCTCAATCCACTGCAGTGACAGCTGCTCTCCATCCAGCCTGAGCCCGCCCTGCCCGCTACCCTGCCTTACTATCTCCAGGGTTGCCGTGACCTCGGTGTGCCCTTTAGAGATCTGCACCAGCAAATCAACCGTGGTCACCGCAAATTCGGGCGCGGTGTAGTCCTTGCGGTAAATCGTCGCGGGTAAGCCTTCTCGTAACGCCATCACGCCGCCACCTCGATTTCGACTTCGTAGCCACCAAATTTGCGCATGTTTAACACGCCCGTATCGAGCATCAGATACTGCCCCTTGATCCCCATCAGCGTGCCTTCAACGACCGCCTGTTTATCGAAATTATGAGCTTTCACCTTCTCGGGCCAGCTTAGTACCGGGTAGCTGATCCGGGTCTCCGGGGCGTCCTCCAGTAGCTCAAAGGCCGCCTCGCCATGCTGCAACTGCAGATCGGCTATCCCCTGCGCGCAACTGCTCATCAACTGTTGGCGGATGTGCTCCAGATCCTGATCCGCGCCGTTGCCCTTCAGCATGGTCTGCCAGGCGGTGCGGTCACCCACTTCCTTGGCCAGCAGCACTTCCAGCAGCCCCGAAAAATACCGCGTCTGCACCCGTGCAATGGGCTTTGCTTGGGTCGCGCCCTGATCGATCCACCGCGTGGGCAGTTGGGTTTCACGCGTGATACCCACTTTCACACTGGAGGTATTGGCCAGATACACGATGTGGGGCACCTGACAGTGACTCTCGGCCCAGTCGGGCTCGCGACAGGTGCCCTCCGCGAGGTGACACTTCTCCGGGCTGACAATGCAGCTATCGCAGGCCGCCAGCTTGCGAAAACAGGGAAAGCAGTAGCCCTGATTAAAACTTTTCTTGGTCAGACGATCACAGGCAACACACTCAATCCGGCCCGTGAATGAGAGGCGCAGAGGCTGCCCAAGTTGATCATTCAGGCAGAGCCCGCCTTTCTCGGGAAACACGGTGTAACGAACCGTCTCCGCGAGCTCGGTGTGCATTTTTCTCAGGCAGCCCTGCCAGTCACTCATATCTCTAGTCCTTCCACGCCAGCGGCTGGGGGTCGTCACAGCTGTCCCCGGCTTTGGCGCCCTTGTCGATAAAGCCAACCCGCTCCTCTGGCGGCAGATGGATTTCGCCCCAGGTAATCACGGCTTGCATGGCGTGCTGACGCTGCTCGTCGGTCAATGTTCTGCCGTCCGGCCAGCGGCCAGTCGACAGCGACGTCACCAACTGCTCGTATACCTGACGGTCCATTTGCTGAACCGATTGGCGATAGTCATCCGCCACGCTTACCGACTCCCAAATACTGTGGGTAACCCACTGATCACAACACCCAATATCCAACCGGCCAGCAGGCCGCCGACGTGGGCGCCGTTGGCAATCGCGCCCACACCGATAAACTCCATGCTTCCTACCATCCCGATGACCAGCCAGATCATCATAAAAGCGAATATGGCCATCGGCGGCGGCGCGATCCAGCCGGGCCTGCGCCATTGGGTCGCCATGATCAGCCCCATGAACGCGTATACCACTCCAGACATGCCGCCAAATATCGACGGTCCCTCCCACCAGTACTGGCTGTAATTACTCAGCATCGCACTCACCACATAGAGACCCAGCAGATTGACTGCGCCCAGCCGATGCTCGATCCGCTGGCCAAACTCCCATAGCCACAGGCAATTAAAGACCACGTGCAGCCAACCAAAGTGAATCAACGTGGGGGTCACCAGACGCCACCAGTCACCCCATTCCCCAAACGCCACGTAGCCCCCCGCCGCGCGAAAGGGCACAAAATTGAATAACTCCAGCATGCCCACCCAGTGCAACGGGTAGAAGAGCAGGAAGCAGACACTGGTCACCACCACCAGGAAGAAGGTGGCGGGCGCGCGCTGAATCGCCAGAGGCGCCCTACTTAACGAGGGCATCTGACCAGCGGAGTTTGTCTCGGCAGCTGGCGTAAAAGCTGTACCCCGGCGGGTGCAGCAGGGTCAGTTCGCGGGCCTTTTTGCGAATGCGGACGGAGTCACCCGGCAACGCGGTGATCGAGATCTGCCCATCACAGGTGATCGGCGGGTGGATGTCGTTGCGCGACACCACATCAATGCGGATTTCACTTTGACCACTCACCGCAATAGGGCGACTGGTCAATGAATGCGGGAACATCGGTACCAGCACCAACGCGTTGAGGCCGGGGTACATGATCGGGCCACCTGCAGACAGTGAGTACGCGGTCGAGCCTGTGGGCGTCGCCACCAACAGGCCATCGGCGTTGAGGCGATAGACGAATTCGCCATCGATACTGAGTTCAAACTCAATCATCTGCGCCGAGGCACCGGAGTTCACGACGATGTCATTCAAGGCCTCGCCGCGGCCAATCACCTGCTCCCCCCGCCAGACCTCGGTATCCAACAGAAACCGCTGCTCGCTGATGAAGTCACCGTCGAGCACCGCGCTGACCTGATCAATCAGTTCGTCGGGGCTGACATCGGTCAGGAAGCCGAGGCGTCCGCGATTCACCCCGATCACCGGTGTATCGTGCTTGACCAGCGTCCGCGCCGCACTCAGCAGACTGCCGTCTCCGCCGATCACAATCGCCAAATCCACCATGGCGCCGATCTGGTCGCGGGACTCCATTTCCCGCTTTTCAAAGTGGGACAGGGTCGCCAGGCGATCCTCGATCGTGACCTGCAGCCCGCGGTCATCAAGCAGATTGAGGAGGCCGGACACGATTTCCTCGACGCCGGGGTGCTCACGGCGCCCGAGCAGGCCCACATGATTAAAAGTCATGGTCATCACCAGGGTGCTTGATCGTTGTGTTCATCCGCTCACCCCTCCTCTGATACGCGTAACAAAGCGCGGCGCAGATCGTGCGCCACCTCGAAGTCCGCCAATTGTAACGCTGCGGTCCGGATTGCGGCACTGGCGTGCAGTTGCCACAAGGCCTCGTCGTTCATGAGCTGGTGCAGGGTCATGGACATCTGCTCCGGACCCGCGGTGGCCAGCACGCCCTCGCCCAGCTCGGCGTGTGCGCGCCGCATCCCTTCCTGGGTCGTGATGACAGGCAGACCCTGAGACATCGCATTGACCAGCTTGGTATCCACATGCTGCTCGAACATCAGCGGCTCAATCACGGCGCGGCAGCCCAAGTCGCGCAATTGCTGTCGACCACCGCTGTGAAGATAAACGTTATTGTTGGCAGCGGCCAGCTCTCGCAGTGGCGATGGCGGTGCCGTGCCGATGAGATGCAGCTCGGTGTCAGCCAGCGTGCGCTGCCCGAGCGTCCAGACCTCTTTCAGGAGCCACTCGAGACTCGCCAAGTTGCGCTCATCGCCGAGATAACCGGCGTAACCCACCCGTTGGTGGGTGCCGCGCCACGTGGTCGGTTGTCCCAGCGCAATCTCCGGCCTGAACTGACCAAAAGAGGGATTCAGCTGACTGAGTGACAAGCCCTGTGCCAGCAGATCCCCCGCGACTTCGGGTTTCACGAAAACAGCCGATACCGACTGAAGCACGCTCTTCTCACACTGGCTCAGCGCGCGCTGCTCGCGCTGTTTGAGCCACCGCCACCAGCTCCCGGTCTGCGCTTGCGACTCACAGCGGTGGGCGAGGTAGTAAACGGGGCTGTCTTGGTTTGCAGGAAGATAGGGAGTAGCTAACAAGTCATCGACCACGATGGCATCGAAGCCCTCTGTACGGCGCTGAATCGCGGCCTGAAGGCCGGCGTTGACGATGTCTGTGCCCAACCGCGCTTTGGCGAGTCCACGGAGACCCCCAGTAAAGGGCTGATCGGCGGAGCTCGCTGGGAAGCCGCCCGCGGCGCGCACCGAGGCAAAGTGGTCACGGAGCTTCTGCAGCCCCTGATGGTCAATGGGACCGGCGATCGCCAATGACAGATCAAAGTCTCGCGCCAATACACCGACCACAATTCGCGTTTCCCGGCTCAGCCCGGCGGTGCCGGTCGGTCGGTCGACGGCGGTGAGATACAACACCTGTGGGCGACTCGGCGCCGACATCTCAGCTCAGTCCGAGGCCAACATTGTTGTGCTCAAGCACCCTCTCCGCGCGGTAGCTGGAACGGACGAACACACCCGAGACCACCTCGAGGAACCCGCGCTCCAGCCCCCACTCTCGGTACTGCTCAAACTCGTCGGGGGTCACAAAGCGCTCAACCGGCAGGTGGTTCTGGGTCGGCTGCAGGTACTGCCCCATAGTCAGCACATCGATATTGTGCTGCCGAAGATCGTCCATGCAGGCCTGAATTTCATCATCCCGCTCACCCAGCCCCAGCATCAGGGAGGTCTTGGTAATCACATCGGATCGATAAGCCTTCCCTATCGCCAGCACATCCAACGTTTGCTGATAACCGGCACGAGGGTCACGCACCGGATGGGTCAGTCGCTCCACCGTCTCGACATTCTGCGCAAAGACCTCAATCCCCGAGTCGAGCAGCGTCTCGACCGCAGACCGATCACCGAGGAAGTCAGGTGTGAGGGCCTCGACCGCGGTCTCCGGATTCAGCGCTTTGGTAGCACGCACTACCTCGGCGTAATGACTCGCTCCCCCATCAGGCAGATCGTCGCGATTGACCGAGGTCAGCACCACATATTTCAGGCCCATCAACTGCACGGCCTCTGCCGTGTTCCGGGGCTCGTGCGGATCCAGCCAGCCCTTGGGGTTACCCGTATTGACCGAGCAGAACCGGCAGGCGCGGGTACAGACATCGCCCATCAACATGATGGTGGCAGTGCCTGCACTCCAGCACTCACCGATGTTGGGGCACTTGGCCTCCTCACAGACCGTGGCCAGGCCGTGCTCGTGAACGATGCTCCGCACCGCATCAAATTTAGGGCTGCTCTGCACGCGCATGCGCAGCCATTCGGGCTTGGCCAGTCGCTCCGTATCAGTTGAAGACGCCTTAATGCCGTCCTTGATCACCGACATACCGCGGTCATTGGTAAATTTATGGCCGCTGTCGATCTGGGTTGTCGGTATGCGTTTGCCGCTCATCACATTCCCCTGAGCGTCTCAGGCAGCGGCCGCGCCGAGCCGCACGGAGACACCGTTGACCGCCGCGTTACCGGACAACTGATCCACGAACTGCTCATCGGTAATGTCATTGCAACTGACCCCGGCATGACGACTCGCCACCTCGCCCCGGGTACCGGCCAGGCCGTGGCCATAACCGTGGGGCAGGCTGACCACGCCCGGCATCATTTCGTCTGACGCTGCCAGTTCGGCATCGATCGCACCCACGCGGCTTTCGATGGTGACCACCATGCCTGACTGCCAACCCTCCTTGGCAACGTCATCGGGATGCATGAGCAGCTGACAGCGCGGCTTGCCCTTCATCAACCGGTGGTGGTTGTGCATCCAGGAATTATTGTCCCGCACGTGCCGGCGCCCGATGAGTCGATAGTGATCACCTGTGACCTCGGTGTCTTTGATAAAGCGTTCGATATCCGCCAGCACCTCGGGTATTGCCAACTGAATGCGCTGATTGGGTGTTTGCAGACGCTCGGGGCAGGATGGCTCCAACGGGCCCAGATCAATGCCGGAAGGATGTGCTTTCAGCTTGTCGATGCTCAACTGCCAGTCGGTGTGCTCGCCATAAGGCCCACTCTTCAGCGCCGCGTCGACCATGCGATCCGGGGGATAAGTGGGCATGGGCTCCAGGTTGAGTCGCGCCGCCACGCGCGCACCCAATTCGCTGAAGATCTCCCAGTCGTGCAGCGCGCCCTCGGGCTTGTCGAACACAGCGGGGCTGTAGCGCGCCGTATTGCGAATCGCCAGATTGTGAAAAGCGATGTCGTAATGATCGTGCTCCAGCGGCGAGGTGGGTGGCAGGATCACGTCGGCATGCCGTGTCGTTTCGTTAAGCGCGGGGTCGACAGAGATCATGAAATCCACTTCTTCCAGCGCCTCATCCAGCGCCCGACCATTGGGCGTGGACAGCACCGGGTTCCCTGCCCCGGTAAACATCAGCCGGATCTGGCCTTCCCCCTCGGTGCGGATTTCATCCACCATGGTGGCTGCGGGAAGCTCGTAGTTGAACTCCGGCAGGCCCCGCCCACGGGAAGTAAAGCGCCCAAAACCGCCGGGGTTGGTGTTCACGACCTGATCCATCGCCGGACGCGTGAACAGACTGCCCCCGGGCTTGTCGAGGTGCCCGGTTGCCACGTTAATCACCTGAATCGCCCACTGGCAGAGCGCGCCATAGGCCTGGGTGCTCACCCCCATCCGGCCGTAGCAGATGCCGGCCTCGGCCGCTGCCAGCTCATGGGCAATGCGCACGATATCGTCAGCCGCGATGCCGGTCAGGGGCGCCGCCCAGTCAGGGCTCAACTCGCTCACCGCCGCCGCCACCTCGTCCAAACCATCGGTGAAGTCGGCCAGCGGCCCCGGCGCCACCAGATCGTCGCGAAACAGCACATGAATCATCGCCAGTAGAAACGCCGCGTCGGATCCCGGCCGAATAAACAAATGCTCGCTCGCCAACTCTGCGGTCTCGGTGCGGCGCGGATCGACCACAACTAATTTGCCGCCCCGGCCTTTCAGATCTTTTAGTCGCTGGCGCACATCAGGCACCGTCCAGATACTGCCGTTGGAGGCCAGTGGGTTGGCGCCCAGCATCAGAAAGTAATGGGTGCGGTCCACATCGGGGATGGGGTGCAGGAGCATGTGCCCGAAACACCACAGCGACACCAGGTGGTGCGGCAGCTGGTCCACTGACGTTGCAGAGAAGCGATTGCGCGTACGGATGTGCCGAAACAGGTTCCGTTGGTGCGTCAGCATGCCGTAGTTGTGGACCGAAGGATTTCCAAAGTAGGCACCGATGGCATCGACGCCCCGCTTTTCGATGGTCGAAACCAATGCATCCGCAGCTAAATCGAGCGCCTCGGACCACTCAATTTCCACGTGCTGGTACTCGCCGGGTGCCGTGCGGATCCGTTTCATCGGCTTGCGCAGGCGATCCGGGTCCTCGTGAATATCCTGGAGCGCAACCGCTTTGGGGCAAACATGGCCGCGGCTCAGCGGATCATCCTTATCACCCCGGATGTCCGTGACCTTGTCGTCCTCGGTTTGAATCACCAATCCGCACATGGCCTCGCACAGGTGGCAGACCCGGTGATGGGTCCGGGTGCTGGTGTCGCTCATAGCTTGCTCACTTTAAAGTTACTTGGAACAGAGGTCAGGGGCTGTCCGGATAGGCCGCCGCCCTGCCCTCCATTTGTGACATGACCGCCTCGACCTGATTGGGCTTGCCGATGATCTCGGTCTGCTCCGCTGACTCGGCCAGCAACAGCGCTTCGTCAGTGCTGTCTGCCAACGCGTTGGAAAGGCGCTTCGCCGCGCGAATCGCGTGGGGATTTTTGCCGGCAATTTCCTCAGCCAGTGACATGGCTCGAGCGAGGGGATCCTCGGCGATTTCCGTGGCGAAGCCCAGCTCGCAGGCCTCTGCGCCGCTGAATTCCGCATTCGTATAGACCAATTTGCGCAAGACGTCGTCACGCACATTACCCCGCCACAGCGGATAACCGGCCATGTCGGGTATCAGGCCCCAGCGCATCTCCATCACCGCGCAGCGCGTCTCCGGGTGGACGATGCGGATGTCGGCGCCAGAGATAATATTCAGCCCGCCCCCGATCGCGACGCCATGGGCCGCCGCGATCACCGGCACGGGCAGCGTTCGCCACCCCCAGGCAATCTGCTGCGGCACGTTGGCGAAGCCATGGGTCCGGGGCATGAGATCCATGGGCTCGGCGTCGCCACTGAAATTCGAGAGGTCAAGTCCGGCACAGAAGCCACGGCCCTCGCCAGAGACCACCACGGCGCGGAGATCAGGCATCGCGCTCAGTTCGTCAATCGCGCCGCAGATGGCTTCGAACATTGCCGGGTCCAGCGCATTCATTTTATCGGCCCGCGTCAGCGTCATATGGGCGATATGCGACGAAACGGTAATGGCGACTCGATCAGACATCCTTTACTCCGGATTATGGCAGCTGCGTGGTAGCACTTGGGTCGCCAACAGAGCCGATTTTCACCGGTTAAGTAGGCTTAAACCCTGCACCGCGGAGTATAGCGGCTGCACCGTGCAGCCGCCCAGCACACAGCGGCTTGCAAATAGGCTGTCATTTGCGCTGCGATCCGTCGTGTCGCGGACTTAGTGAGAAAGTAATGTGAGGGGGTCTGTCGCTTCCGGCAATGTGGGCGTGACGGACTCCACAAAAAACCGATGCCACAGCGCAAACTGCAGCAACGTCATGAGCTGCCTTCCCGCGCGCTGCGACCTGCGCTGTTCAGCGAGCAGGCCCTCCACTCCCGCGGGCTTGAACCACTCTCGTATCGCCTCGTTACTGGTCAGCACGCGCCCGAGCGCCTCGAGTCGATCTCCCTGCCACCAATCATTGACCGGCACGTAGAAGCCTCGTTTTTTCGCGGCGAAGTGTTCCGCGGGCATAAAGCTCCGTGCCCAGTCCTTCAGGATCTTTTTACCCTCACGGCGATCGCACTTCAGTGCATCAGTCGCACCCAAACCCCAGGACACCACCCGTCGATCTACGAAGGGCATTCTCCCCTCTACGCCGTGCGCCATGAGCATCCGATCGGCCTTGACCAACAGGTTATCGGGCAAGGCATGTTGTAGATCCAACGCCTGCATCTTTTGTAGCGGCGTCCACGCAGCGGGATACGACTGCCAACTCGCTATCAGTTCAGCGCGCCAGTCTCGACCAACCTGCATCAACTTGTCTCCGAGAAGCTGTCGCGCCGCACCACCGCGGAGATCCCCCCGGGAACGAAAGCCGCCGGTACCCGGGAACGCGATATTTTTCAAAAAACGCTCTACCGCCCCGGTGCGATAGCGGCCATAGCCGGCAAAGCTCTCATCGCCACCCTCACCCGAGAACACTACCTTCATAGACTGACTGGCCTCTTCAGCCAATAGCAGGGTCGGCAGACTCGCCGGGTCGCGCATCAGGTCATCTGCCGCCCACACGACCTGTGGCAGTCGCGACAGCATGTCATCCGCCCCGGGCGTGATCGCCCGGTGATGGGTACCGAAATGCGTCGCCAAGCGCGTCGCGACGTCCAATTCATCCCCCACCGATGAATCGGGGAAACCCAGTGAAAAAGTGTGGATGTCCTCCATGCCATAACGACGCATCAAACCCAGCAGGATCGTAGAGTCGACGCCGCCCGATAAAAACAGACCGATCGGCACGTCGGATCGCTGGTGCTGGGTAAACACGCTTTCCATTAACTCATCGAGCGCCGACACAGGGTCGGTCTCTCGGACGCCTTCGACCTGCTCCACGCGCCAGTGGCGCCACTGCTCTATCACGCGGCCGTCACGAATCAGTACGGCCTCGCCTGCCAGCAAACGTTTGACCCCTGCAAATGGCGTGTTGTCAGAGAGCGGGTGTTGCGCCTCGATATATTGGCGTATGGCCAGTGGATTCAGATCCGGTGTTGAGGGCAATAGCTGCAGCAACGCCTTCAGCTCCGAGGCGAAGCCCACACCGTCGGCTGACTCGGTCCAGTAGAGCGGCTTCATGCCCAGCGGGTCCCGCGCGAGCAACACCTCACCCCGCTGAATATCCTGCAGTGCGAAGGCATACATGCCGTCAATGCGCTGCAGCACATCGCGCCCCCAGAGCGCATAGCCTTGCAGAATCACCTCACAGTCCGAGCCCGTGAGGAACTGGGCACCCAGCGCCGACAGCGCCTGCCGAAGCTCCACATGGTTGTAGATTTCGCCGTTGGCGATCAGCACATAGCGGCCGCAGGGGGAGCGCAACGGCTGCGCGCCGCCCTCGAGATCGATAATCGACAGCCGCGTATGCCCGAGCGCGATCTTGCCTTCGATCGATTCGCCCTGCCCGTCCGGCCCGCGGTGCTGTAGCGCCGCCATGGCGAGGGGAAGCCGATCAGCCTGTAGCTCCCCACTCGCAGCAAATCCGACGATGCCGCACATTTTAAAACAACCTTCCCGGATACTGGCTATTGAACACCGACCGCCTCTCCTGCCCATCTCGGCAGATCGCAGTGTAAGCGCGCCGCCTCGACTCACCAAACCGCCCCAACAACCCCGTCGACTCTGCCAAGCATCGGCGTTGCGGATCCCATGACCGCATCGTCAATACAAGCCTCTGTGCTAACCTGCGTTGGTCTGGATACTGGCGATGTAGCGTGACACAGCCAAAACTGGCGATTCTGGTTTCTTTCTCCGGACAGGGTGGCGTCGAGCGCATGATCGCCAATCTCTGTGAGGCGCTGGTGGACGCTCCCATCGACCTCGACGTGCTGTTAATCAAGGCTCGGGGGCCCTATGTCGACAGGCTCCCTGATTCAGCCAACATCATCTCCTTACGCGCCCGGCATTCACTGACCAGTGTTTGGGAGGTGTCCCGTTACCTAAAAAAAGAACGCCCCGACGCGCTCCTTGCCATTAAGCACCGGGGCATTCTGGCTGCCTTGAGAGCACGGCAGCTAGCGAGAACCAACACGCCGATCTCGGGCCGCATTGGTACGACCGTCTCGGCGGCGCTGGCCAATAAATCGTCACGGCAGCGACAGCGCTGGTACCGAGCCATGCGCAAACACTATCCCAAACTCGAGCAACTGATCGCGGTGTCGCAGGGCGTCGCAGACGATGTGCTGGACATTACCGGCATGAGCGAATCCCGTGTCTCGGTGGTCCGCAACCCCACCATCACCCCCGAGATGCTCGCAGCCGCCAACGAGCCCGTGGAGCACCCCTGGTTATCGGCGGAGGGACGCGTCCCCGTGATCATGGGGGTTGGCCGGCTGACCGAGCAAAAAGATTTCGCCACGCTGATCGCGGCCTTCGCCCGGGTCCATTCACAACGGGAGGCGCGGCTGATCATCCTCGGTGACGGCGGGCTCCGTAGTGAGCTGATCGCGCAGGCCACGTCATTGGGTGTTGAGGCGCACATTGCACTGCCGGGCTTTCAGAGCAATCCCTGGGCGTGGATGAGCAAGGCGTCGGTTTTTGCTTTGTCGTCGCGGTGGGAGGGCTCCCCCAATACCCTGACCGAGGCCATGGCGCTGGGCATTCCGGTGGTCAGCACCGATTGCCCGAGCGGGCCAAGGGAACTGCTCGATGCCGGTCGTATCGCACCGCTGGTAAAGATGGGCGACGTTGATGCGCTGGCCTCGGCCCTGCTGTCGGTAGTGGCAGCGCCGCCCCGATCAGAGGTGCTCACTGAGGCGGTCAGCGCCTACCATCGGGACGTGAGTGCCGCTTCCTACCTGCAGACACTGGGTTTACCCACCTAGCCCACCCGACGCGACTTCACTTGCGCACCGGGCTCGATGTCCACACAATCCCTAATCAGTGCTGTGCACCGAAAAAATCCATAACAAGGAAAAACAACGCCATGTCTGCCATCCGAACCCCACTTCTCGCCGCCCTCTTGGCCACAACCTTTTCCATGACCTCGCTACTCTCGCCGGCTGGCCACGCTGGCAGCGATCACGAAGAAATTCTGGCGCTGTACCAGGGTTGGATCCGCGCGGTAGAGGGCAGTGATATCGATGGCTATGTCGGCGGCCTCCACCCGGACGTCAGCTTGCGGCCGCCGGGCGTGCCGGGTCTGGACGGGCGGGATAACTATCGCGCGTTCTTGGGGCCGGTCTTTGGAACAGCGCGCTACGAAATCACCATCGATACCCCACACAGCATCACCATGATGGGCGACGCAGCGGTGGTGGAGTACGACTACACCATTCGGCGCATCGTCGATGCCAGCGCTGAGGCCGATCTGCCCGACGGTGCGCTGGAAGGCGAGTCGACGACCTCTCACTACATCGATGTGGTGGCCAAGGATGATAGCGGCGCCTGGAAAATCCGGCTCCACAGCTGGTCGATGACGCTTTGAGCGCACCGGCGGACCGACAGCGCCCACGCTTATCACCATTTCTTTCCCCAATTGAGCACCGGTAAAAGACATGACAGCACGCAGTGACTATGCCCTGGTCACCGGCGCCTCGGCCGGTTTGGGCGCCGAGTTTGCGCGGCAACTGGCCGCAGCCGGGCACAATCTGATTTTGGTGGCCCGGCGAGAGGATCGGCTCAGCGCGCTCGCTGACGAACTGCGCGCGGCCCATGGTATCGCGTGCCATTCTGTCGTTGCAGACCTGAATGAGCCGGAGGCGGCCGCCCAGATCAGGAACACCTGCGTGTCATCTGGCTGGCAGGTCAGCTGGCTCGTCAACAACGCGGGCGTTGCCGGTCCAGATTTACTCAAAGACCGCGACTGGGCGGCGCAGCAGACTTTTTTCCAACTGATGATGCTATCGGTGGCGGACCTTTGCCATCGCATGATTCCGGACATGGTGGAGCGGGGCTACGGCCGTGTCATCAACGTGGCGTCAGTGGCGGCGCGGGTGCCGCGATCCGGCGGCTGTAACTACGGGCCCGCGAAAGCCTATCTGGTAGCGCTATCGGAAGAGCTGAACCTGACCGTCGCCGCGCAAGGCGTGCATGTGTCGGCGCTGTGTCCCGGCTTCACCCACACCGACTTTCATGAGACCGCAGGCCTCATGGATATGAAAAACAACATGGCCAAATGGCTCTGGTACAACGCCGACGTCGTGGTCCGCGATGCCATCAAAGGCGTCGAAGCCGGAAAACCGGTGGTGGTGTCGGGGCGGCTTTACCGCTGGCTGGATCCTATTTTCCAATCGGTCTGGACGCGACGCTTACTGCGCATCAAGGCCAGACCAGAGTGAATCGCTCACCCCCAATCTTCTTTGGTCTGGCGCACGGGGGATGATATCGGATGCTGAATCTGAACAGACGAACCTTGCTCGCCACCGCAGCTGCACTGTCACTGGCCCGAACCGACACCACGCGAGCAGACCCCTCCCAGCACTATGACGTGATCGTGGTAGGGGGCGGCACCGCCGGCATTCCCTGTGCCTTATTCGCCGCACTAGGTGGCGCGCGGGTTCTGCTGATTGAAAAAAGCCCAGCTTTGGGTGGCACCCTTTTTTGGTCAACCGGCCAAATTGCCGGCGCGGGAACCGTCTTCCAGCAACGCCTGGGTATCACTGATAGCCCCGACGCGCATTTTGATGACTGTATGCGCATCAACGAAAACACCGCTGACCCGGCGCTCACCCGCCTTACCGTCGACCATGCGGGGGACACCATTAACTGGCTCGCTGAGCACGGCTTTGAGGTCATGGCGGGTCACCCGGTAACCGGCATTGGCCATGATCACTTCACCGCAAGACGTTACCAGCAGGGGGTCAAGAGCGGCCTGTCGATACTGGAGGCTTTCCTGCCGTCACTTGAAGCGGCTATCGCGCGGCAACACGTCACGCTGCTGACGGGGACTGCGGTGCAAGGATTGATCCAAGAGGGCTCGGGCAAGGTCGTCGGCGTTACCGCCACCGGCCCTTCGGGCACCCACGACTTCAGGGGATCACATGTGGTCATCGCATCGGGGGGTTGTGCGGCAAACCCGCGGCTGTTCGAGGATCTTCACGGTGTGCCGCTCTACGCCAAAACCGCCTACCCCACCTCACAGGGTGACGGTCTGATCCTGGGCATGTCGGCCGGCGGCGCGATCGTCGGTGGCGAAAAATACGCGAGCCTGCCTGGCCTGGTACCCGATGCCTGGCAATACCCCGCCCAAATGTATGCCTGGGCGCCTTTGCATCCAATGGTGCGTCAGCCATGGGAGATTTTGGTCAATGCGCAGGGCGAGCGATTCGTCCGGGAGGATCACCCCAGTGTCCACCAAATAGAGCGGGGCATTTATCGGCAGCCGGGTCACCGGCACTGGGCCATCTTCGATGCCGACATGCTGGCACAGTCCGAGCCGATCATCCCTGACTGGAGTCGGGAGCGTCTCGCCAACGAATATCAGACGCACCCCATGTTCAGCCGCGCCATGACACTTGAGGAACTCGCGTTTCGCGCAGGTATCAACGCTGCTTCGCTGCGCCAAAATATCGACGACTACAATCGTCGGCGGCAAGCGGCCCAAGCCGATCGCTTTGGCAGAACACATCGCCCTGCCCCAATCGCAACGGCGCCGTACTACGCCATCGCCATGCAAGGATGGACGCTGGTCTCCTTTGCCGGGCTCAGCGTGAATACCCACTTCCAGGTGCTCGACGCGCAGCGGCAAGCCATCCCCCATCTCTATGCCATTGGCGAAGTCATTGGTGCGGGGGCCACCTCGGGCGCGGCCTACACCAATGGCATGCTGGTGACGCCTGCCATTACTTTCGGCCGGCTGCTAGGGTCGGCTCTCGCCAAGAAAAGCTGAATCATGACCACCGGGCCGCTGACACGGTCTCTATTCGCTGTGAGGGCGAATTAGCAATAGGTGACAGGCCGCACCCAGCGATTGCACTGCTTACAGCTCCTTGTTAGGTTCCGTTTGAGGTCAATTAAGGTGATCCCATGAAACTCAAAGCCATGCACTTCTCGAGCGCCGATTTCGGTGGCACACACCGCACCCAAGCCTACGATTTTGAGGACTGATCTCGGTTACTGGCGCTCATTCAGCGCTCACCAACGATAGCGGCCCCACAGTGGGCCGTTTTTTTGACGCTTATTTTTTACAGGTCCGCTATATTCCCGGCCATGACCACCGACCCGACCCGCCCTGCGTTGCGCGGCTCCCTCGACGCCCTGCCGCTATTCATACCGGCGCTGCCGTTCGCCTTTGTATTCGGCGTGGTGGTGGCGGAGGCTGGCATTCCCGAATGGCTCGGCTGGTCGTCCTCTCCCGTTATTTTCGGCGGTGCCATTCAGGTGACTCTTTTTACGCTCATTGGTGAAGGGGCATCCGTCGCGGCAGCAGTGAGCGCCGCTTTGATTGTGGGCGCGCGCCACATGCTTTACTCGGTGACGCTTGCACCTCGGTTCCAAAACCAACCCGGCTGGTTCCGCTGGGTGGGGGCGTATGTGCTGATAGATCAGGTATTTGTGCTCAGTCAGATCAAACGCATTGACGATCCCGCGGCTTTCCGGCGTTATTTTCTGGGCGCGGGCTTTACGTTTTGGTCGTTGTGGATGGTTTCTACTGCGCTGGGAGTGGTGTTGGGACCCGCAATCCCCCCGGAATGGGGTGTGGAATTTGCGGCGCCGGTACTCTTTGTAAGCTTGATGATGGCAGCGAGTGACCGACGGGATAAGTTGGCCGCAGCGGCCATCGCTATGGGTGTGACCTATCTGCTGGCGTCGTTGCCCAATCGTGCGGGCATCCTGATCGCGGTCATCGCCAGCGTCTGCATCATGTTGTTTGCCACCCGAAGGCAGTCGACATGATTGCGTTGGCGATTATTCTCACGGGTATCGGCTCCTACGCCATGCGCGCTTTCTTCATTTTTGCGCTGGCCCGCTATGCTTTTCCGCCGCTGCTGCTGCGTGCACTGGAATACGTCGCCCCCACTATCATGGCGGCATTGGTGATCTCGATGCTAACAACGCCCGAGGGAGAGCTCGCCGCAGGCCTGCCTGAACTACTGGGACTGGTTTGCGCGACACTCGCTGCCAAGACCACGGGCAATCATATTCTTGCCCTGATCGCTGGTATGGGGACTTTCTGGCTGATCGGCGCAATAATTTAGACCTCGCCCCAAGTGGGCCGCGCCGCCTGAGGATTCACCCTGTCACACTACCCCCCCAAAGTTGCCGCGGCCGTGGTCATCGCCAATATGATCGGCACCGGGGTGTTTACCAGCCTCGGTTTTCAGCTGATCGATATTCAATCCGCGCCGGTGATCATGATGCTCTGGCTGGTGGGTGGCCTCTCGGCGCTCTGCGGCGCACTGAGCTATGCCGAACTGGGCGCCGCGTTACCCCGTTCTGGTGGCGAGTATCATTTTCTCACCGAGATCTATCATCCCAGCGCCGGGTTCGTCTCTGGCTGGGTGTCTGCGACGGTGGGCTTCGCTGCCCCCACCGCATTGGCTGCGCTCACTTTCGGCAGCTACCTCAACTCAAGTGGCCTGGGCGTGGACCCGCCGTGGTTGGCCACTGTCGCCATCGTCGCGCTCACGGCGGCCCACTGCAGCACCCACCGGCACAGCGGCGGCACACAGACGGGCTTCACGCTGCTCAAGCTGTTGCTCATCGTGCTGTTCTCAGCGGCCGCGCTCACCCTCAGCCCCAGCGAGCAGCACACACGATTCGTCTGGGACAGTGAAGCCAGCGTATTGCTAGGCAGCGGCGCCTTCGCTGTCTCGCTGATCTATGTGAACTACGCTTACTCTGGCTGGAACGCGGCCACTTATATCAGTGGCGAGCTCGCGGCCCCCCAGCGCAGCTTGCCCTGGGTATTGGGTATCAGTACAGCCATCGTCGCGACCCTGTATTGCCTGCTGAACTTCGTCTTTCTCTCCGTCGCCCCGATGGAGGCCATGACGGGTAAGGTCGAAGTGGGGGTCATCGCGGCGGAGTTCGCATTTGGCCCGCGGCTGGGAACTTTCATGGGCTTGCTGCTGGCGCTGCTGCTCATTTCGACCATCAGCGCCATGATTTTGGCCGGTCCCCGCGTGCTGCACCGCATCGGACAGGACTACCCGCGCTTTGCACCCCTCGCCCGGGAGAACCGCGATGGCATTCCGGTCACCGCTATCCTGCTCCAGTCAGGCACGGCCCTGGCATTTCTCTGGACGGCTTCCTTTGAGCAAATCCTGGTGTTCTCCGGCGCAACGATGGCACTCAATACCTTCGCCACGGTGCTGGGATTGTTTATTCTTCGCTGGCGACAACCGCATTTGCCCCGCCCCTTTCGCGTCACGCTTTATCCCATCACACCGCTGATCTTCCTCGGCATCACTGGCTGGACACTGATCTATGTGGTGTTGCAGCGCCCTGTCGAGGCGCTGATTTCTGCCACCATCGTCGCCAGCGGCGGCGTCTTCTACTGGCTGGTCAGGCCAGATCGGCAATCGCCTCTACACTAGCCTTATTTTTCCGTTGCATTTCTGCAACGGTAAGCGTCATAAAAGATTCACCTCTGCATATTTCGATTTTGTTAATTTCGAAAATCGGGCGCCTCTATTTGCGGTGGGCGTTGTCTCTGAGTCATAAAAATAATTTATACCTACACAATAAAGGGGGAACATCATGAAAACGTTAATCAGCATCTTGGCGTCCATGGCGCTGGCCTTGGGCGCCACATTCGCCCATGCCGACGACCACGCCACACCGTCGGCACCCGTAGGCATGGTTTATGGGTTGGATGTGTCTGACCCACAGGCCTTTGCCACCGCTATGGTTAAATACTGGAGCTCGGAGACCGGTAAAAAATTGCCGGGTATCGCGATTCTCCGTCAGGTTGTTGCCGCGGGCGAAAGTCCCATCTCCCACACGGTAGCTGTGGTGCATCCCAACTACGATGCGATGGATGCTGCCTTCGCCATGAATGCCGTGTCCGAGGACTGGGCGGCCTTTTTGAGCGAGGTGGACGGTGTCGCCGAAGTGGTGAGCTCTTCGATGTTTGAAGGGACGGGCCTTGGCTCTGTCGACAATCAGCTGGGTGCGGGCCCGGGCATTGCTACGCTGTACATCTTTATCTCGGTGTCAGACCCCTCCAAGTACGCCAAGTCCTGGCAGAAAATGATGGATGCGACAGACACCGGTGAAACCGACACCATGCTGTTCTCGGTAACCGCCGGCGGCGTTGGTGATACCACGCATGTGGTCGCGGTCACAGGTAAGAGCGTTGGTGCGGTCATGGCACAAATGAATGCCAATCGCGCAGACAAGGACTTCCAGAAGTTCATCAAGGAAGTCAGCGGCATCCGCACCATTGAGCAAAATATCGTGACAGTCGATATGGCGGTCTTCGGCAACATGGGCGGCTAAGATAGCGCACGGGTCAGAGCCTGCGCTCTGACCCTTTTTCCTCTCTGCTGCGGCGAACCGTCACCGCAGGCCAAACACAGCCAACACCAGCAAAAATCCGCACGTCGCACCCGCGAGCATGATGTAACGAAGCGCCCAGGTGCGCTCAAAGCCCTGACCAACGAAAAATGCCGGCGTCCAGACCGTATCGGAAGCGGCGACCCACCCAGTTCCGCGCCAACTGCTGAGCACACCGATAACAACTGCTATCAAAAACCCGCTGACGTTCCACCACAACCACGACACCTCTGGCGCACCTAGCCACAGCAGAAGATTACTCATGAATCCCGCCGCGAAACCCATTCTGGCGCCCCGCCCCGTCACGCTTTGCGTTAGCAAGCCCATCACAAAAACCGCAAGCAGGGGCCCATTGATCAAAGACCCCAATTTATTGACCGCAACCAATACCGTGCTGGCGATATCATCAACCCAAAAAGCGAGCACAATAGCCAACCCGCCCCAGACCGCCGTGAGCGCCTTGCTCCACAGTATCTCGACGCGGTCCGAGCCGATTGATGCCCAGCCGCAGCGCTTGATGAAATCCTCCATCGTCACCGCGGACAGGCTGTTGATCACCGAATCCAGCGACGACATGGCGGCTGCCAGCACCCCCACAACGGCTATCCCTTTCAGGCCGTCGGGCAACTCCATGAGGAACAGGAGCGGCAAGGCCATGTTGTAGTTGGGCTGACCGTCAGTTTCAGGCAGCAAGGTCACAAATTCGGTATGGGTCTCTGCGTAGACCGCGATACCGACCCCTATCAGGCAGTAGAGCAGGACTAGCGGAAAGCGCAGCAAACCATTCAGTAACAGGATGGTCTGACCATCTCTTTGGGTTTTGGCGCAAAGCTGCCTCTGCACCTGACTTTGATCACAGCCGTAATACGAGACGTAGAGGAAAAAACCGCCGATCAGCATTGGCCAGAAGGCGAAGTCGTGACCGTCGCCCAGACCATGATGACCAAAATCGAGCGCCGCCAGCCTGTCTTCCGAAACATTGACCAACATGGCGTCGAGGCCACCGGCATCTCCCGCAAGCAGCCAGAGCAGGTATCCCAGCACACTCACCAGAATCACCATTTGCAATACGTCGCTCCAGATCACTGCCCGGATGCCACCCAGCACGTCATAGAGCACCGTGAACGCGCCGAAGATCAATACAGAGGCCAAAAATCCGATACCGGTGATGAGATCGATCATCGCCGAGACGCCATAAATCGTGACGGCCGCCGCCAGTAATCGCAGCCCCTGAAACACCCCGCTCAATAACAGTCGGGTTTTCAGATCAAAGCGTCGCTCCAGATATTCATAGACCGACACCAGCTGGAGTCGCTGGAACATCGGGATCACAAATATCATGGTGAAGATCATCGCCAGCGGGACCGCCAGCTCGTACTGCAACCAAACCAGCCCGCCTCCGGCGGCGAAAGCCACAAAGGCCGGAGCACCGAGAATACTGTTGGTAGAGCATTGGGTGGCGAGAACTGACAGCGCGATGCTGAACGGCCGCTCGCTGCGGCCGGCTACGAAGTAGTCGGCGCCAGACTGCTGCCGCCCTGAAAGTACCCCGCCGAGTGCGAGCAACAGGAACAGATAGGCCCCTATTACCCACCAATCTACCGTAGCCAGCAAACCGCTCTCCCGCTCACCCGGGCGGCGCTGAGTAGCAACCCCCGGGGTTAATCAATGACGGGAACGCGGCAGGATCAATCAGAAGGCGAAGTCGCCCTCCACGGTTGTCAGCCCCAGCGCGTCCCAGTCGAGCATTCCTCCACGATAGTAGTGGATTTTCTCGGCGGGGAAGCCATCGCGAATCATCGCCTTCATCGCGGTGGGACTCTGTGGGCAGACGGGACCATTACAAAAGCCGACCACGTTAGACGCGTTACTGCAGTCCCAGCCCGCATCACTCTTGCTACAGCCGAGCTCGTCCATGCGCATGGCCACCTCGGTGTAGGGAATGTTAACGGAGCCCGGAATGGTGGCGTCCAGGAACCACTCCTCGGTGCGCATATCGACCAAAATCGTATCGGGATCGCTGATGGCGTTCAGCACTTCGATTTCGGTCACCGGCACGATGCCCGGCTCGGGGACCAGCGGCTGCAACCAGCCTTTGTTTTTGGCGCAATCCGTCATCTGACGGGTAATGGTGATGGCCTCACCGGAAGGCAGGGTCGCGACAAAGCTTTTATCCTCGCCAATGATACGAAGATCTTCCGCCACAACCGATTGCGCAAAAGCGGCCAGCAGCACCACACACAGTAGCCCTGATTTCTTGAGTACGGTGATCATGGATTCACCTCCTTGTTATGCTTATTAGCGGCCCACCCGCAGGGCAGGAACACCTGTCAATGTATGTCAGTGAGGCTTGAGGTCAAGCCGCCACCCATTACTCGGGCATGGTTTGGGAGGCGACGTTGAGCATTTTGACTTTGCCGTTCTCGAGTAACACATCGATGGTCTCGTAGGCCCTGCGCGCGGTGCCGTCAGGCCCGGTGGTCGTGACCACGTTGCCGGTGGCGAGCCACTCCTCCATAACACCGTCGGCGTTCTCGCCATCATTGGCAATCACCCACCAAACCTGCCAACGGGGATTCTCAGTTGCCACCCAGTTTTGTAAAAAGGCAGTGTGGGCGGCGTTGCCCTCCACCACCTCACCATGAGGCGCGATCCCCCGGAAATCCTCGGTGTTCATCGCAGCAATCTTGTCGAAATCTCTCTCGTTATGCGCGGCAATGTAATCCATCCAGATCTGCGCGTTTGCGCCGCTGCCTGCCAACAAAGGCTTGGATGAGCCGTCCTCAAAATATTGCTTGCCGATGCTCGCGCCAGCGGTGGAGTGGGCCATCATAAATCCGGCGTCGTCGTAGACTTGAAATGCTGCGTACTTGCCATTCTCGATGACCGCTTTGTGAATGGAGTCACTGGTGACGCCGCCCGCTGTCATCTTGGTCTCGATAAACACCACATTGCCCGCAGCATGGAACGCCGTGGGCTCGACCTTGAAGTCGGGCCAGAGCTCACCGATGGGAGTGAAGACCTCATTGATCACTTTCTGAGGACCCACGTAGTTGCCGCCATAGGGAAACCCCTTGGGCATTTCCCATTGGCTATCCGGGGCCTGGGTTTGAGCCCATGCCTCCATATCGCCGGTTGCGAATGCGTCGTAACCCGCTTTGGCGGCGGCAATGACCGCAGCATCCTGACTACCTGAGTCGGCTTGGCAGCCCGCTATCGCTAAAAAAAGGCCTGCAACAATGAATGATCTGATCGACATGCTGAACTCCCCCTTGGTGTTGTGTTTAGTTGTTGTGATTGCTTTTTTTCATTGACCGCTGTGATCAGCCCTACGCTATGCGTGTCGGGGCTTTTTTTCAATTGGGGCAGGTCATATCTCTGCCGACTGCACGCCGGTCTGGCACCTCCCTTGGCCTGAGGTCAGTACTGCCCGCTCCACTGGAGCAGTTCGCCCGTGGCGCGCTCCTCCGGCGTCAAAATAGTGATGCCGTGCTGCGCTCTCAATGCCGAAACAGGATGATCCAACCATACCTCGGGAAACTGAAACGGCCACTTTTGCGTCATGCGCCGAGTGCGCCGAATAATCCGCCACTTTATGCCAAGGCATTTCCAATAGAGCTTAAATAACAGAAACCAGCCGCCGTCTTTGATCAGCGCCTTGTATAGCGCCTTGATCTCCGGCCGTTGGGCATAGCCGCGCAGGTATCGCCATTGGTATTGGCAGCCAAAGATCAGCCAGGTATCGAGACCGGCCTCCTGTTCCAGTGACGTGTCCATGCCAAAGATCACATGCGTCGCGTCGTGCTCGAGGATGAGACGCGAACCCGCATGATCGACCATGGCCTTTCTACCGATGGCTTCAAGGTAAGCGTGGTACTCGGCGACACCCTCGCGGAGGGTTAAGTCGCAGTCTGGCTGTTGGTAACACAAGTCCATAAACAAAGACGTCCCCCAATACCCACCCCATACTAGGTGAGAAATGAGGGCCGACCCAATCAGGCTTTGGTCTGCTGTTATTCGCCTCTGGCGCTGCAGGCAGGATTTGCCGATTGCGTGGCGTCCTTGCCAACAAAGCGATCAGCGACACCGTCGTAAATCACCACGCCGTCAAGATCGACCTTTGCGTTGAACAGGGTGTCGTAAAGACCTTCACCAAAGGGGATCGGGAGGCTGGATTTAAAAATGGCGCGATCGACCCCCGCCCGCGGGAAGTCGCCGCCCTCGAGGAGGTAGGCAACATCGCTGGTGCGCGCCAGACGGGCGCCCTCGCCGAAAGTGGCCTCACACATATCTGACAGGTTCCAGAACGCGGGCACGGTGTCGTCTTCAGTCACCAGCGCATCAGCCACGCCAACATAGCTGTAGCGATACATTTCCAAGCTCTCGCGCAGCGCCGCGATTTCGTCGGCCAGCACTTGAAAGTCCAGCGCGGCCAGCTGCTCTACCAGCGCCTCGAGATCCGCAGAACCCTCACCAGAGAGTCCCAACAGGTTAATAGCTCGGACAGGTCTGAGGTGCTGGTATCAGACCCTCCCCCTAACTGTTCAAGCAAAGACCTCAGATTGGCATCGGCATTGCCGGGCTGAAGGTTGCCGGGGGCTGCCACAGCGGCAGAGGCGCCCAGCGTGAAAAGCGCGGCGGTAATCAGTGATTTCATCGGTTGTCTCCTGTTGCTGAAACCTCAGTAGACATTAGAGAGCGAAGCGCCGGAGAGTGATTGGCTCGATACGCCAATGACTTGGCCAGTTATGTCAGCGATACCCCGGCCTCATTTAGAGCAGTGTTCATGTGGTCAGCTGCAAGACGAGACAGGTTCTGTGCTAGAGAAAAGCTGCCGCTGGCCGGGTGATTCAATAGCCAAGGTCATCAGCGAGAACCCTACAAGTTTCGCCTGAGGCCCGTTCGGACCTCAAGCGATCGCGGTGACTTACTCCACTCTGGTCAGCAGCGCCGAATTTTCGGTCAACTCGCCATTGAGCAAGATGGTGTGGGTGAACAGCATGGAATCACTGTCGTCTTGCATGGTCCACTTCATCGACGTCACAAAGCTCTCATGCTCCGCGTGAAGATCATTGACTGATTCATCAAGCGCCAGCGCCAACTCGGTATCTGACACGCTGCTGACATTGAACACCGGCTGCGTGCCCAATGCGCAGTAATGCTTTACCACCAGCTCGCCATTGTCATCACTATAGGTAGTGAGCATCTCCACACCGTCTTCAACCAGCGTCTCGGTGATGGTGTTGCCTCCGGAGGTCAGCTTCCACTCGTAAGACACATCAATGACCGCGCCGGTCAGGCCCTGGGTCATCTTACCCTCCCACTTTCCGAGCTTTTTCTCCACCTGCTGAAACGCGGCGCTGCTCTCCACCGCGGGCATCATCACGTCGCCAATCACCACCGGCTCATCGGCCGCATGAACGGATACTGCCGCCAGGACGCCCGCCATCAAACCCACATAAAACTTCTTCATCACTTTCTCCCTCGTTGATCTCCGAAATTAACGCTATCGAAATTAAATCAACGCGTTCGCAAAAGATAGGAACTTTCTGGACGCGTCTCCCAATGGCAGCTTTTCATGCCAGCCACTGTGGTACTAGAGCGCCGGATAGTCGAACCCTTTGTCGCCCATCACGCGCACAATAAAAGCCTCCCACGCTTCATTGGGAATCCATATCGACTGCATCAGTGACATCGCTTCGTCCACATCCGCCCCCTCGTATATGACCTGATAAAGAAAACCAAACACAGAGGCCCTGAAGTTCACCTCGCAGTGCACCAGCGTCCGACCGCCCCCGAACGTTTGCATCACCGTAGCGAAGACCGCGAAATCTGCCGGGCTGGGAGACTCCCACTCGACCGGGATGTGAATGAACTGCAGGCCCTGGCCTCTCACGATGTCGTCCTCATGAGCGACTGCCTTGGGGTGGTTGGTAAATGCGAGAAAAATAACCCGGTCAAAGCCGGCCGACGCGATCAGCGGTAGCTCCGCCTCAGTCGGCTGACCCGCGGTCGTCAAAGCCGGCGAGTAATCTATGCGGTTTAGCAGGCTTAAACCGTTGCCATTTGGCTGCACGACATCACCGCGGCTGGGCAAAGATACCGCGTGCAGAGACAGCAAAGCGGCGACAAAAATCGTTTTCATATCGTGACCCTCAAACACACCTTGTCGTAGCTCTCATTCGAGACGACAGCCACCAAACCAGCGCTATATCTCTGTGACTTGGTAGGAGACGACCTTTGGCGCACCCGCCGCTGCACTGCGCCCTACTTCCTCGAAACCAAAGTGTGCGTGAAAGGCATGCGATGCTGGATTAGGTGGCGACACGTTGATTTCACAACATAGCGTGGACCAGCTTTGAGTCGCTGCGAACTGGATCAGATCGCTGTAAAGCGCACTCCCAATACCGCGGCCCGCAGCGCTCCGATCGATCACGATCCGATCGACGTAAAGGAAACGGCCGTACCGCTCTACAAACCAACGAAAGTTGTCACCGTCGTAGTCTGACGCCTCACTCATCACCAGCAAAAAGCCGACGACCTCATCATCTATCATCGCGACTTTGTGGTAGTCCGACCAAAGATCCAGCTGGGCGATTCTGTCTAGATCAATTCGGCTGGTCTTCTCCTCGTCCGTCGCGTTGATGTCCACGATGCGAGGAAAATCGCTGACCTGTGCCTGGCGAATGAGCAACAAAATGAATTCCTCTCGGCCTTAGACCTGGACCGATCTTACCAAGGCGAGGCGGTCACTGGCGTTTGCCGGCGACTCGACCGAGCTTCGTTAGGATTTGGTGTAAAATTTGAGTATGCCACCGAGCAGCGGCAAGACAGCGACAAACGCGATGGGCAATCCGATCCAGAGCAGCAGTCCGCACGCCAGGGACATACCTGCATCACCGGTGTCACTCGCCGCATCGCCGCCAGTCAACAACGCACTCACGCCATACGCTACGCCGATCACGATCGGGCCAGCCACCAAGGCAGAAATCAAACTGCTATTTTTTGCCATAGCATTACCTCAAAGGGCCTCCAGAGTTTGCAAAACCCTAACCGATCTGGTCGGGCCGGTAGGCCGCAGGCGTCAGGTCACCGCGCTCCTCACGCTGAGGTACTTCGGCATCACCAGAAGTTCGCTTCAGTGCAATGAGCTGCCAAACACACCAGATGACGGGCAGGCTGAAGAAAAGTAACGCCTGCAGGGCTTTGTATTGACTGTAATCCATAGAGCAAGGTTAGAGGGTTTGGGGCGCAAGCGCATGGCTGGGGGTCAATATTCGCTCCGTGTTCGGTTTTCGCGGTACATTTGGGCCCAACTGAAATCTTGAGGGGCCGCCTTCGACATGGAACTGAAAGTCTTTTTCACCGTATTCGCAGCGGTGTTTATCGCAGAACTGGGCGACAAAACGCAGCTTGCGACGATGCTGTTTGCGGCTGACAAAGAGGTCAGCAAGTGGACCGTATTTTTGGGCGCGTCTGCAGCACTGGTGGTTGCTACTGCAATAGGGGTCATCGCTGGCACGCTGCTCTCAGAGTTCATCAACGAGAAGTATCTCAATTACCTTGCGGGAGCAGGGTTTATCCTCATCGGCGCGTTCACCTTGGTGCGCGCTTGACACCATCGATCCCTGTGTAGAACGACGAGGCGCGCAAGCTCCATCGACGCAAGCGCCCTTAAACTGAATAGTTCATGTCAATCGCATTGCGGCAGTCAGTGCGCTATTGTGTAGCAAGAAGAATAAAGACTGCGGTGGCTCGCAGCGGGGGAAAAAATGAACTCAGACGATCTGCGCGAGAAATTGCTCGCGGCGGAACTCGCGCACCTCAAAACCGAGGTCATCACACAATTATGTAGATGGTCACGCTGCAGGGATGATCGTGACCTTTTGATGGCGCTGCGGACTGTTGACGAACTCGTCGCGATAGAGGACGACAGAGCGCAGGAAATGGCGGAGCGAACATGGAGGGGTCCAGCTTCAACTTCCTTGTGATAAAAAGGGGCCTGTATTGGTTCCTTTCTTATTTTGTAATCTTTTTTTGTGCAGTATGGTCCTTTCGCGCTGCTTATCTAGTCAACCACGAACTCTAAAACCTCGACGATCTCGAATCCCTGAGTAGCTTTACGCCACTGTAGTGCCAAATCATAGGTGCTGTTGTCAGCCAATAAAACGTTCTGAACCAATATCTCCCCCGTCTCGCGATTCAGTGAGACCGACGCATCACGCAAAGACGGAAACCCCTCTTCCTTGATGAAGGAATCCTCGAAGGCCGCAACATTGAACGTAGAGGTCTCCTCCGAATACCCACCATCATTGGCGTAGGCCCTGACTGTCATCGTGTGCTGTCCACTGCCAAGCAATCCATAGTTATATGTTTGGCCAAAGCCAGACTGCTTAGCGTTGGCGATGTCAGGAAACGCAGCCCCTACATCGCCACGATCACCGCCATACGGTATGTCTGATATGTAGTTGCCGTTTATGAACAACTCAAGCTTGCTGATACCGCTTGGCGCAACTGCCCAGCCTCTGACGTTAGAGATGCCGCTTGCTACAGATTGATTAATGGGCTCCTCTAAATTCAGCACAGCAGCTGGAGAGCCACCGGCGCCGGCTTGGAGGTTTAACTGAACAGCCTCCATACGACCAATGTCACCACCTGCTTCATCAAGGTTGTTGAGATTAATGGTGCCCTTGAACCCCTCTGCAGAGGCACCCAAACCGAACAACACAAAAGCGACTTCCATCTTAGCGAGCACTGCGGACTGCCCTTGATACGACAAGTCCAACAGAAGTGTTCCTGAACAGTTCGCAGCGACCGTGTATGACCCTTGTCCATCAACGCGTTCAAGTTTGGGGGTTGAGTACTGATTTTCCTCAAAGTCAGCAATAAACATCTCCTCTAACGTCGCCGAACCAGCGCCATCAAAGACGATCAGGGCTGTGAGAGGGATACTTATGCGTTGATCTGAGCGTGACCCTTCATCAAAAGATAACTGACCTGATGCTGCATAAGCGCTAGAGAGAACAGCCTCATCACATTGCGCAATAACGACTGTAGACGAAGATAGACAAATAATTGATAGGAGCAGCCTTCTCAGCATACGGACCTCCCGCAAGTTCGCGTACGGTACCCTACGGTCACAGCACGGCATTGGATCCGGGCGGATTAAACGTTATGGACCCAGCATTAGTAACTAGCCAGATAGCGGTGGGATAGAGGGGTATCTGTCGTAAAACCGACGCCGCTTGTGAGTATTTATGCGGCTTTGTGAGCTTTCGGACACATAGGTACCGTTTTATTCCGGGCACATAGGTTACACATTTCGGCATTTGGAGGGCTCTCCAG
>CBFHIW010000015.1:0-45898 GCA_965656065.1 Luminiphilus sp.
ATCGTGCTGCCGTGATAGGCGTTTTGGCGGCTGATGATCAGCTTCTTTTCGGGCTTACCCAGCAAATCAAAATAGCGGTGCACCAGCTTAATCTGCGTGTCGTTGGCCTCTGACCCGGAGTTGGTAAAGAAAACGTGCTGGAATCGCTCAGGCGTGACCTGGGAGAGCCGCGCCGCCAGCTCTGCTGCCGGCTGATTCGAGCACCTAAAGAAATTGTTATAGAAAGGGAGCTCGGCGAGCTGCTCGGCCACCGCTTGCTTGATGCGATCCTGGCTGTAGCCCAGGTTGCAGCACCACAGCCCCGACATGCCGTCCTGAATCTTGTTTCCATCCGAGTCATAGATATAAATATGCTCTGCGCGGCTGACGATGCGCCCGCCGTGCTTGGCGTAGTCCTCAAAATCCGTGAAGGGATGTAGATGGTGCGCCTGATCCAGCTTCTTGAGTGCTTGCGTATCGAGCGTCGCGGTCATGGTGCTTTCTCCTCGGATTTGGCCAGCCACACTATCGCGACCTGGGCCCCGCACAGGGATGACTTGAACTGGCAGTATCACACCGGGCACCCGGCGTGTCAGTAACCCCAAAGGGAGAGCTTGGTGGACAGCGCGCGGCGCGGCGCGCACACTTTCGCCTCACATCAAGAAGGAGCGGTGACTCTGGAACGCGTTGACGAACAGTACCGTGGTCTGACCTACCCTTGGGGCAGACTCGAGCACCCCGGCGATGACCCTTTTGAGGTGGCGCCCGGTGTCTGGTGGGCGCGATTTACCATGCCGGGGCCCCTGAATCACATCAACCTGTGGTTGCTGGAGGACGGAGCCGGCTGGACCATCGTCGACACCTGCCTCAATCTGGATTCTGCCAAGGAGCGATGGGAGTCCCTGTTTACCGGCTTCATGGCCGGCAAACCCGTCCACCGGGTGATCTGCACGCACATGCATCCGGACCATATTGGTCTGGCAGGCTGGCTTTGTGAGCGTTTCGACTGCGATCTGTACATGACGCAGGCGGAGTTCCTGACCGGCAGCCTGATCATGGGTTACACGGGTGAAGCAGCCCCACCTCCGGCGATCTCCTTCTACCACCGCACGGGGTTCACCGACGCACAACTGGAGAATTACAAAGAGCGCTTTGGCAGCTTTGGCCAGTTCGCCACGCCGCTGCCCCATAACTACCAGCGACTCAGTGACCGGCAAACGCTGTCGATTGGCGGCCGCTACTGGCAGGTAGTGGTCGGTGAGGGGCACTCCCCGGAGCACGCTTGCCTCTATTGCCCGGCGCTACAGTTGGTCATTGCCGGCGATCAAATCCTGCCGCGCATCACGCCCAACGTATCGGTGTTTCCCACCGAGCCCGATGGCAATCCGCTGGAGTCATGGCTTGCGTCGAGTACACGCTTACTGGGCATGCTGCCCGACGATTTGCTGGTATTGCCTGCACACCAGTCGCCATTTACCGGGGTGCGCGTGCGGCTTAACCAGATCATCGACAGCCACCGCCTTGCGCTCGCGAACCTGTATGACCTGCTAATGGAGCCCAAGCTGTTACCGGAATGTTTTAGCTGTTTGTTTGGGAGGGAAATTGGTGACAATGAAATCCAGATGGCGACCGGGGAAACCGTGGCACACCTGAATTATCTCTGGCACCGCGGTAATATTCAGCGGCGGATCAATGCTGAAGACCGATATGAGTATCAATCCGACCCCGAGGCACGCTACGTCGACGCCGAGTAAAAGCCCGTGACGACGCTACGCAATCGCATCAAGACCCTCGCCTACCGCTGGTATTACCGGCGGATGAATCGACTGGCGTGGGAGGGCGCGCCGGCTCCCGAAGTCAAAACCAGCTTTCTACAGCTCCCTCTGCCCGAGCAGACGCTAGGAGCGCGGATGTACCACGGCTCACGCCACCGCCCACTCATCATCTACTTTCATGGCGGTGGCTGGACAATCGGTGATCTGGATACCCACCACCCTTTTTGCCTGCGGCTAGCCGATCAAACCCACTGCACAGTCATGTCGATTGACTATCGGCTGGCGCCAGAGCACCCCTTCCCAGCGGCCCACGAGGACGCCATGGCCGCGTCGCGATGGATTATCGATAACCTTAACGCGCTGGCTCCCAATAATGGCGAGGTGGTCATTGCAGGAGACAGCGCCGGCGGGAATCTGACGCTGGCGACGGCCGTGCGCTTGCCTGACGAGCCGCGGCTGAGGGGTTGTCTCATGATCTACCCGGCCATGCAGCACTACCACGCCGCGATGCGCTCCTATACGGAGCACGCAAAGAGCGGGCCGCTGACGACATCGATCATGCGCTGGTTTATGGATACCTATCTGGATGGCTTGGCGCCCGCAGACCCCTCAACAGAAATCATGTTCCCCGGTAGGCGCATCCCGCTGAGTGGTTTTCCTCGCTCACTGCTGGTGACCGCTGAAAAAGACCCTCTCAGGGATGACGGGAAGCGCCTTGCCAACGCGCTGCAACGCGCGGGCGTGACAGTGCAACACGAGCACTTTTCTCAAGAGGCACACGGCTTCCCGTGTTCAGAGGGGCCCACCCCCGGTCACGAACGCTTTATGTCGCTGACCAAGGCCTGGGTCGAGGAGATCAGCGCGCGGTAATGCGCTCCAGCGTATCCATGATCTCTGGCTTCGTGAGCAAACGCGGCGAGACGTAACCGTCGCTCTCATCCATCGCAGCATGAGCCAGCACCGCCCAATCGGCTGGCTGGATGCGCGGGTCAGTCTCAGCGATACCGACTTTGGCAATCAGATCCTGCACTGCCTCGACAAACGCCTGCGCCCTCGCCGCGGGTGAGGCAGCATCAGACACATTGGTCACAACAGCGAGTTCGGCCAGCGCTGTCTCTGCCTCAGAGAGGCAGGCTTTCAGGACATGCGGTAATGCGAGCGCATTGGCCTGGCCATGAGGAATGCCATAACGCGCGCCCAGCTGGTGTGCAATCGCATGAACATTACCAACACCCACCTGGTTGATCGCGATACCCGCGTGGTAAGCCGCCACCGCCATACCCTGACGGGCCTCCACATCTTCGGGATGCTTCACCGCTCGCTCGAGCCAGCGAAAAACACCCTGAATAGCGAGACGTCCGTTCTCTTTTCGCGTGCCACGATCCCAAATGCAGATGTACGCCTCGATGCCGTGGGTCAGCGCGTCGATTCCCGTTGCCGCCGTGACGGGTGCGGGCAAGCCCAATAACAAATCCGGGTCCAACGCGACCGCCTGTGGCAGCAGATCTTCACCCACGATGATGTGTTTGAGCTTCTCTTCAGGGTCCTTGATAACCGCCCCCATGGTGGCCTCACTGCCGGTACCGGAGGTGGTGGGAATAGCGTAAATCGGCAGGACATCGTCAGGCACTTTATTCAGCCCAACCCATTTGTCGGGTGAATCATCACTGGTGCGGGTGCAGGCAATAATCTTCGCGGCATCCATGGAGGACCCCCCCCCCACCGCGACAATCGCTGTGCAGCCCGCAGCACGCAATACCTCTGCGCCCTCCGTCACATGCGCGAACGTGGGGTCAGGGTCGACGCCTGCATACCAGTGGAGATTCATTCCTGCGTCAGCAAGCGGCGCCAGCGCCCGCTCGGCCAAGCCCAGCTCCTTGAGCGCCTTGTCAGTCACCACCAAAATATCGGTGTGGCCAATATCGACAATGCGCCGACACAGATCGGCACTGGCACCCTGCCCGACATAAGACAGGTGCACGCCCGCCGCCTTGTTACCAATGAGCAGCTTGATCAGCCCCAGCTTGAAACCGCGCTTGAATCGCCTAACCGGCATGGATCGCAACATGGCGATGCCTCCCAGAGATTTTTTTGTCAGGGTAGTCTATCTTCACCGCTCTACGGACAACAGTGCGGGATCTGCCGCAGGGACAGGCGCGCCATGGACAGACACTTCATCCACTTCGAGACACCGGAGCTCGCCGCGGTCGTCACCGATACAGCGCCCCCGCCCGGGCCGGAGGAAGCGCTGGTCGAGGTGGATCATGCCGGTATCAACCGCGCCGACTTGCTGCAGCGCTTGGGGCTGTATCCGCCACCCGAGGATGCGTCACCCATACCGGGACTCGAAGTCGCGGGCCGGGTAGTCGCGGTCGGCGAGCACTGCTCAACACTCAAGATGGGGGATCGAGTATGCGCGCTGACCCATGGTGGTGGTTATGCATCCCATGCCATCGCCCGGGAAGATCATTGTCTCACCCTGCCGGACAGCCTTTCTAGCGAACAGGGTGCCGCGCTGCCCGAGGCGCTGCTCACTATCTGGTACAACGTCATGGAGCGTGGCCAACTGTCAGCGGGTGAGACAGTGCTGATCCACGGTGGCAGCAGCGGCATCGGCTCGATCGGTATCCAGATGGCCGTAGTGCTTGGCGCGAAAGTGATCTCTACCGCCGGCTCAGCAGCGCGATGTGATGCGGTGAAAGCGCTGGGCGCGTCATTTGTGGCGAATCACCGCGAGGGTAGCCTCGCCGAGCAGTTCACTGACGCGGGCTACGGCGGCCAGATTGATGTCATTCTGGATATTGCAGGGGGCGACCTCATGCAGGCCAATCTGGATCTCGCCGCCCCCGATGGCCGCATTGTGTGTATTGGCGTGATGCGCGGCATGCAAAGCGAGATTAACCTCGCCACGCTATTTATGAAGCGCTTGACGCTGACCGGCAGTACGCTCAGGAGGCTCGATACCGCGGAGCGTGCGCGATGCTTCACCGCGATTCGCGAACAGATCTGGCCGCAGGTGATCGCGGGCGATATTCAACCCATCGTCGACACCGCTTACCCCCTCGCCGAGGTGCTTGAGGCCCATGAGCATATGCGCTTGGGCACGCATTTTGGTAAGTTGGTGCTGGATTGCCGGATAGGGTGAGCGCTTACCCAAGTCGGCAACAGGACACAACCCGGAGCGAGCCATTCTCGCCGCCGATCGATCAGGAAGCGTCTCTCCATGCGTTCACTGTTAGCTGACACCCTACCCACCGCTCTGTCAGCTGGCCTTTTGACTCTGCCACTGATGCTCGGCGGGTGCGGCGACGACAGTGTCGCAGATGTCGCGGAAGCTGCAACCGAGGAACCGGAGCCCGCCGCGTTCACAATCTCTGAGCCACTGACGCTGCCGCGAGACAACATTCTGTCCAGCGTCGACACCGCGATTGATCAGGCCGGGGCCAACGATGCCCCCGGGAGCAACGCCGGGACAGGGCCCAGCGGACTGAAACGCTTCGGGGTCATGCCCCATTTCGGCGACCTCGACACTATGGTTGAGCGTCGCACGATCCGGGTTCTCACCGTGTATGGCCCGGGCCGCTACTTTCTCGAGGACGGACCGCGTGGCATCGTTCAGGAATACGCTGACAAGCTGCAAAAAGTCGTCAACGAGGCCTTCAAAACCGGTTTACTGACTGTGCAAGTGGTCGTCATCCCCGTGGCGCGGGATCAGCTCTTCGCTGCGCTACAGGCGGGCTACGGCGATATCGTGATGGCGGGTACTACCGTGACCGACAATCGCCAAGCAGCGGTCGACTTCACCAACCCGGTGAGCAAACCGCTCAAAGAACTACTGATTACGGGCCCGAGCGCGCCGCGCCTTGGTTCGCTGGCAGACCTGTCTGGCAAAACCGTCTACCTGCGGCTGTCGAGTAGTTACACAGAGAGCGTTCGCGCACTGAGCCAAAAGCTGGTTGAGCAGGGCCAGGCACCGATTCGCATCGAGGCGGTCGACGAATCACTGGAAGATGAAGACCTGATCGAAATGGTCGACACCGGCCTGCTGCCCTGGGCGGTGGTCGATGATTACAAGCCGCAAATGTGGCGCGAAGTGTTCACCCGCGTCACGGTGCGAGATGACTTGGTGCTGCGCGAGGGTGCGCGTCTCGCCTGGGCGATACGGCCAGACAGTCCGCAACTCAAAACCTTTTTGAATACGTTTGTTAAAGACAACCGTGAGGGCACGCTGTTCGGCAACATCATTCGCAACCGTTACATCCGAGATTTTGACTGGGCAGAAAATGCCGTGGGCGCCGAGGAATTGGGTCGCTACCGCAAACTGTCAGCACTGTTTAGAAAATATGGCACCGATTACGGCATGGATCCGACCTTGCTGGCAGCCCAAGGCTTTCAGGAGTCGCGGCTCGATCAAAGCGTGCGCAGCCACATGGGTGCCGTCGGGGTGATGCAGTTGTTGCCGAGTACGGCCGAGGACAAGAACGTCGCCATACCCAATATCGACGAGCTGGAGCCCAACATTGAAGCTGGCGCGAAGTACATGGCGTTTTTGAAGGAGCGTTATTTTAGCGGCCCCGACCTCGACGAGCTCAATGGCTCACTGCTGGCCCTGGCCTCTTACAACGCGGGGCCCGGGCGGATTCGCCGGCTGCGGCGCGAGGCGGGGGAGCGGGGCTATGACCCCAACCTGTGGTTCGACAACGTCGAGGTGATTGTAGCGGAGCAGGTAGGGCGTGAGACGGTGCAATACGTCTCCAACATCTTCAAGTACTACCTGACTTATCGCTGGATCAACACGGCCGATGCCGAGCGCGCCGCTGCCCGACGCGCGACGGGCATGGAAGACACGCCCTGATTCAGCCCAGGCGTCACAGTTAGCGACTCTCAGGTGGCGGCAATCAGTCGCTCTGTTTCCTCACACCATTGCAGACGCCCGACTTCGGCGTAGCGACGCCGCACGCCCGGCGTGGGACTGAGATAAAAAAGGTCGCCATTTGTTCCGGTTAAGGTGACGTCGACGCCACTCTCTCGCGCTACCTTGGCATTGGCCTTCATGTGCTCGGCCTCGCCATGCACCGGAATCGCCAGCGTCGGTTTTAGAATCTGATAAAGATCTGCCAGCTCCCCCTGGCAGGGGTGACCTGATGCGTGCAGGGTCTGCTCGCTCTCATCCGCAGAGATCACCTCGATGCCCCGGTCGCGCAAACCCTCGATCAAGCGCTGCACCGAGGCTTCATTTCCCGGAATCGTCTTGGACGAGAGAATGACGGTGTCACCGGCCTCGAGCGCCAGATCGGGATGCGTCTGCATCATAAGGCGATGGAGCGCTGCACCCCATTCACCCTGACTGCCCGTTGCCACACCGAGCACTTCCGCCGGCGGTAAATACCCCAAATGCTCCGCATGGATGGGCTGGAAGTTTTCCGGCAACAAACCGACCTGCTGGGCGCACCGCGCCATGCCTGCCGCCGAGCGCCCCAGTACGCCCAGATAACGGCCTGTCAGCTGGGCGATGCTCGCCAAGGTTTGCATCCTTGCCACGTTACTGGAGAAGCAACCCACTACGACGCGCCCCTCGCATCGCTGTATGACCTGACGCAAACCAACGGCGACCTCACCCTCGGAGGGTGTGTGCCCCGCGCGCAACGCGTTGGTGGAATCGCAGATCACCGCGTCTATTCCTTTGTCGCCCAGCTCGCGAAATCGCTTTGAGGACCACGCCGCGCCAACCACAGGGTCGGCATCAATTCTCCAGTCTGCTGTGTGCAGTATCCGAGACTGCGGCGTTGTGATGCTGAGCGCACAGGTCTCAGGGGTCGAGTGCGTGATGGGAATCCACTCAACATCGAAGGGGCCGACCTTGATCTCCTCACCCGGCTCGACTTCGATCAGCGAACTCGGCAGCACGCCTCTGCGGCTCCGCGTTTTGTGCCGCAGCACGGCGGCCGCAAAGGGGGTGGCATAAACCGGGCAACGCAGCTGTTCCCAAAGATAGGGCAGTGCACCGAGGTGATCCTCGTGGGCGTGCGTCACAATGAGCCCAGCGAGTTGCTCGCGTCGGGCAGCGATGAAGCTGAGGTCAGGCATTTGCACCGAGGGTCTCAGCGCGCCCGGTACCTGCTCCAGCGTGATGCCGCAATCCACCGCCACCCACTGGTCAGCATGGCCGAAGAGATTAAAGTTCATGCCGATCTCCCCACACCCGCCCAGGGGCAGGAAGACCACATCGCTACTGAGCGACTCACTCATTCGAAATTGTTCTACCAGGTATAGCCGACCCGGAATTTTAGCGTTTCGTCGAGCTTTTCCTTACCCTCAGGCGCACCGCCGTCATAGTCAGCCGACGCCTCTGCCGCAGCCTCCAGCCCCAGAAACAAGGGGAACCTTAAGCCTACTTTAGTCCGGTAGATAGATTTCTCGGTCGACTCCAAATTAATGATATTCACCTGGCGGAAATACAGGGTCACCAGGCTGTCAAAGAGCTGCGTCTCGCCGGTGAGGTTGATGTTGAGGCCCGTGTAGGAATCATCCACGGCCTTCCCAAAGTCAGTATCGACGTAGGAGAGACCCAATTCAGCGTCGAAAGTGAGCGTCTCGCGAGTGAGGATTTTACGACCGTAGTAGGCGCTGGCATAGGTACGACGGTCAATATCTGAAAACGAGTCATGATGGAAACCCAGATTTACGCCGAGATAATTGCGCGGGTCCGACAGAAAGTAGTCGTACTTCCCTTCCACTCGCCAGTTGTCCGCGGTGTTATCGCTTCTTTTCACTGGGTTGCCTCCATCGTCTAGGATTGCGTTACCCTGGCCATCGGTTTGAGGAACCAGCGCGCTACTCTCCTCATAGTCAGCGCGCAGGGTAATGCGATCCCGAAGACTCTCGAGGATCGACTCCGCATCCAAATTCAGCTTGTCGGTCTCGGTGTTGCCCCGGTTGTATTCGATCGCGCTCGTGACGCGTCCGGTGATGTGATAACCATGACCTTGCTCCCACTCCTCCGGATTGGCGACATCCAGCTGGTCCAGAGCCACATTTTCTGCATCTTCCAGCACCACCTCGCCGTCCACGACCATGAGTGAAGACAGCGCCAGCTTCTCTTGATCGGTCGTGAGCAGTTCAATGTCCTGATCGGATTCGAGATAGGTAATCGATGACAGCTGAATCGTGACGTCTCCCATCCATTCGGTCGTCACGTACAGCTCGCCGTCATGGATGTCAGTGATTTCGCCGTAAATCACCGACTGATCGATCAACTCGATCCTGGCCGGAGGCTGTGACTCACTCGCCTCGGGCAGATCCGAGTCAGGCCAAACCGGGCTGCTCATCGGCAGCATGAAGAGTGCGAATAAGGCGATTGCGTGTATCCTTCTCGGGTCGCTATTGCGGGGGGCACTTTTGCTCAGCATGATCGACGTCTCATCCATTGGTAAATCGCGTGTCGCTCGACTGTAAGCGAAGCGCCATGACAATGAAATTGCAGAACGCGACACGTTCCGCCGTGGTTTTGGTGAATCGATGACTCAACACTTTGATTACGATCTGATGGTCATAGGCGCAGGCTCCGGCGGCGTCCGGGCCGCCAGACAGAGCGCCGAATTTGGCGCACGGGTAGCCGTGGTAGAAGAGGCCGCGTTGGGCGGCACTTGCGTCAACGTGGGCTGTATCCCGAAAAAGCTCTACGTCTACGCCAGCGAGTACGCAGCCGCCTGGCGCGAATCTGCGGGTTTTGGTTGGCAAGCGGAGGGCGTCTCTTTTGACTGGAGCACGCTGCGAGATAACAAGACCAATGAAATCGCACGCCTGAACGCCATTTATGCGCGCCTGCTTGAGGCGCCCGGGGTGGATATTATCGAGGGTCATGGTGCGCTCACCGGACCCCAAGAGGTTGTGGTGGGAGAGGCCCACTACCGCGCGGAAAAGATTCTGCTTGCCACCGGCACCTGGCCCGCCATGCCAGATATCCCCGGCATCGAGCTGGCGCTCACCTCTAACGAGATCTTTGATTTGGAACGCTTCCCCGAGCGGCTGCTCATTGTAGGCGGGGGGTATATCGCCACCGAATTTGCCAGCATCTTTTCGGGCCTGGGTGCCACCGTGGTCCAGAGCTATCGTGGCGACCTGTTTCTGCGCGGCTTTGACAATGACATTCGTGAATTTCTCGCCGAGGAAATGCGCAAAGCCGGCGTGGACTTGCGCTTCAATCACCATGTCACGGCGCTGGAGTCCCAGCCCGGTGGCGTGCTCGCCCACCTCTCGGACGGCAATGAGCCCTTCGATGCCGTGCTGTATGCAACAGGGCGCAAACCCAATATTGCGCGGCTGGGACTCGAGCATACCGGGGTCAAGCTCACCGAGGCCGGCTACATTGAGGTGGATGACGCGTTTCAAACCGCAGAACCCAGTATCTACGCGCTGGGTGACATGACGGGGGGCTGGGAACTGACGCCAGTGGCTATTGGCGAGGCGATGGCCTTTGCGCAAACCCAGTTTGGCGGTCAGGCCCAGACCATGGATTACCACGCCATCCCGACCGCGGTGTTCAGCCAGCCGCCCATCGGCACGGTGGGACTCACCGAGGAAGCAGCGATCGCCGCGGGACATAAGGTGACCATTTTCGAGTCCACCTTCAGGCCGCTTAAACATACGGTGAGCGGCAGTGAAGAGCGCACCATGATGAAGCTGGTCGTCGATGCCGAGTCTGATCGCGTGCTGGGGGCACATATGGTGGGCGCCGATGCGGGCGAGATATGCCAGGGACTGGGTATTGCACTCAAAATGGGGGCCACCAAAGCCGACTTTGACCGCACCGTGGGGATTCACCCCACGGCGGCGGAGGAATTCGTGACCATGCGGACACCCCGCGACTGATTATGGAACTCGCACTGTGGGAAATCGGAGTGCTGATCCTCGCGGGACTCGCGGGCGGCTTTATCAACGTGATGGCGGGGGGCGGCTCGGTGATCACAGTGCCCGTGATGATATTTCTGGGTGTGCCGGGACCTGTCGCCAACGGTACCAATCGACTGCCCATCCTCGCGCACAACATCAGCGCGGCCTTGACCTATATACGCCATGGGCTGCCCCAGTCAGGCATGATCCTGTCGCTCTCACTGTGCGCGGTACCGGGCGCAGTGGCGGGTGCGCTGGTCGGTGTGCGCCTGCCTGTCGACACCTTCAATCTGGTTCTCGCTGCCGTCATGGGTTTGGTGCTGATTCTCATGCTGACCGATGCGGGTCGGCACGGGGCAGTGGCCGCCACGCCCCTGACACCGCGGCGGCGCTTATGGGGACATGTTCTGATGGTCGCAGCGGGCTTCTGGGGCGGGTTTATTCAAATCGGCATGGGCTTCATTCTGCTACCTATCCTAAACCGAGTGCTAGGCCTAGACTTAGTTGCGGCTAACATCCACAAAGTCTTTATTATTCTGCTCTACACGCTCTCTGCGCTGTGGGTGTTTGGCAGTCAACTGGAGCTACTCTGGTGGATCGGTGCCGTGATGGCGGTGGGTAATGCTGTCGGCGGCTGGCTCGGTGCCAGACTGACGCTTCAAGGTGGTGAACGTGTGATCCGCTGGGTGGTCGTGTTTTCGATCGCCGGCATGATGGTGAAACTGATATGGTTCCCGTAATGGATAGCCCTAGGAGCGGCATGAAAATGATCGATTGGACGAGGCGCTTGCGACGCACAGTCATCACCCTACTGTGCATTGGCATGCTGGGGTGCACCACTATGCAGGTGGACACGGCACCGGCAGATCGTTTCGCCAGCAAGGGCTATCAAACCTTCAGTTGGCGCGCTGAGGTGCCGACAGGTGTGCCCCAGTCCATGGAGACGCTGTACCAGCTCTCGACCACGGTGAGAGAGATGCTGTCCGCATCTCTGCAAAAGAAGGGTTACCGCTATGAAGCTTCCGGTGGTGACTTTCTGGTGAGCTACGCCTTTGGCGCGCGGCTGGAGGGTGGCACCGACCCCGGCATGCCCAACCCTGCTCCGACCAGCTCGGTCATTAACCGCAGTCCGGACCCCGCCGTCATGGACAATGCCTACGCGCTGAGTGGCCCACGAGAGGTCGCGAGCCTGATGCTCAGCTTCGAAGACGGCGACAATCTGGCATCGGTCTGGTCGGCTAGCATCAGTCAGGTGGTGGAAAACCGGAACCAGCCTGATCTGGACAAAGTGCGGCGCAAACTTGAACCGGGCATCGCGAGAGCGCTGCGGGTGCTACCCGACGCCCCTACCCCCTGAGTCCGTAGACCTCCGGGTTCGCGCAAAAGGGCAGCGGCTCACCCGCCATCCCGGCCCGCAAATTATCAAGCGCTCGGGTCACCATGGCCATTCGCGTCGAGAACGTGGCGCTGCCCACATGGGGTAGTAACACCGCGTTATCCAGACTCAGAAGCGGATGATCGGAAGGTAGTGGCTCAGTCTCAAACACATCGAGCCCCGCTTTGAGGCGACCGCTAGACAGCTCTTCACTTAACGCCGCTTCATCGACCAGCGCACCGCGGCCGGTGTTGATGAGCGTGGCACCGGCACGCATGCTCGCCAAACGTTCGCGGCTGGCAATCTGGACCGTATCTGGCGTCAGGGCGGTGTGAAGTGACACGATATCGCAACGAGCGAATAGATCGTCGAGGTCCACCATCTCGACGCCCTCAATGGTTTTCGGTGTGCGGTTCCAGCCCAGAATGCCGCAACCAAAACCGCGCAGGCGTTTCACCGTTGCTTCACCAATCGGGCCCAACCCAACGATGCCGACCGTGGCCTGACTGAGATCCGTTCCCAGCAGTAAATCTGACTGCCAGCCCTGGGACCATTGCCCCGTTCTCATCCACCGATCGGCCTCGGCAATACGGCGGGTTGCTGCGATCATCAGCCCCACCGCCAAGTCGGCAGTGCTATCCACCAAAACGCCCGGTGTGTGCCCGACGGGAATGCCGGCGGCCGTCGCTGCCGCCAGATCGATGTGATCAACGCCCACCGAGATGGTAGAGATCACCTTTAATTGCGTAGCACCCGCGATGACGGATGCCGTGATCGGCGTGGAGAGAGCACACAACAAGCCCTCTGCATCAGCGAGCCAATCTTGCAGCGTCATCTCAGGCATTGCTTCCTTGCCTGACCATGTCTGCAGATCAAAATGATCCTTTAACGGCGCAACGATGTCCTCGGGCAGGTCGAGGCTGATCACGCACTTCGACGTCACAGGGCACTCCTCGATAGATCGGGTGCGGCATCGGCCGGCTGGCTTGTGAGTCCATGGCCGAAAACCAGCGACCACATCACCACCAGCAGGACGACGGCGCTGGTCCCCACCCAGGCCAGCCCATAGCCGCCCTGTGCCAATAGCGCCGCAGCGACCAGAGGGCCCAGAATCCGACCAAAAGCGGCAGAAGAGGCCGTCACACCAAAGAACTGCCCCCGCGACGCAGGGGGGACCAAATGGCTCGCAATGGTATTGAGCACTGGCAGGCATAGCGTGGCCGCGGAAAACAACAGCAGGCCCAGCGCGCCCATCGCCCAGACGTGAGTGGCAACAGCAGATAGTGCCAGCGAGGCACTGAAGCACAACGCGGCGCCGCGCAGCACCCAGAGATTACCGAAGCGGTCCGTCATCCGGCCCAAAACATTGCCCTGGGTGACCACCATGACAACGCCGATCAACCCGAAAAACAGTCCCACTTCGCGGGCCTGCCAGCCAAGACCATTCGCCACCCACAGCGGAAACAGGTAGACCGAGGCGCTCACCGCAGAAGTATGAAAACAAAACTGACAAATAAAGAGGGGTAGGCCCGGCCGCTTCACGATCTCGCGGAGCGGCGCAGGGGGGGTGTCGTCCACTGCCGTGTCAGTATGACCCTGCCGCGCTTGACCTGCTGGCAAGAGGACAAAGGCCAACACAGCGGCGAGGACCGATAACACGCCGGCGACCAAGCAGGGCAGCATAAAGTCCGTCTCGCTTCGGGCGAGCACCCCGCCGATCACGGGCCCGAGAATCAAACCGATACCGAACGCCCTGCCGATCAGACCCATGGCTCTGGATCTCTGCTCGGGCGTGCTGGCATCCGCGATGAGGGTGGTGGCCACCGGCACCCCGCCCGCCATCATGCCCGCCACCGCGCGAGACGCATAGACCAGCCAAAGCGTGTCAGCGATAGCCAGCAGGAAGTGGGATATCGCGCCGCCAAGCAGACAGATACCGAGAATTCGGCGCCGGCCGACTCGGTCAGACAACCTGCCCCAGATCGGCGCAACGATCGCTGCAGCGACGCTGTACGTCGCGAGAATAAAAGCGATGTCGTCGGTGCCCCCGCCGAGCTGCGGAGACAAAAAGGGCAAGATTGGAATCACGATGCCGAACCCAATCAAATCTACGACGATCACGAAAAACACCAGCCACGCCAGCGATTGCTGGCGGGCGCGGTCGATGAAGCGGGTCACGACTCGGTCCAGCGATGGGTCTCGGAGAGCGTAATATCGAAAAGATCCAGTGCACGCGCCACACTCTGGGTAATGACGGCATCCAGTGAATCGGGTTTGGCATAAAAAGCGGGCACGGGTGGCGCCACAATGGCGCCCATCTCGGTGACAGCCGCCATGTTGCGTAGATGGCCAAGATGCAGCGGCGTTTCGCGGACCATCAGCACCAAGCGACGGCGCTCCTTCAGCACCACATCCGCCGCGCGTGTGAGCAGTGACGAGGTCACCCCGGATGTGATTTCACCCAGCGTCCTGATAGAGCACGGCGCCATCAACATACCTCGCGTGCGGAAAGAGCCACTGGCCACCGAGGCGCCCACATTGCGCACTGGATGCCATACATCGGCCAGCGCGCGAATATCCTCTGCCGATTGATCCAGCTCATGATGCACGGTGAGCTCGGCTGACTTGCTCATAATCAAGTGCGTTTCAATGGGCAACGGCTTGAGGAGCTCGAGCGCCCGGACGCCGTACTGCACGCCGGAGGCGCCGCTGATGCCAATGATCAGTCTGTCCGCGGAGTTATTCGTCATAGAAAACTCTGGCGCACGCCGACCCTGATCTCAGTGCAAACATGTGGCAGGCGCTTGTCACGATGCATTTTTCAACGCTTCCAGCATCGCCATCATCTTTTCGTGAACCTTATTCACGGCTTTCAGCGGGCGAACCATCACCTTGAACTCAGTGATCTGGCCATTGGCCGCTTGGATCATGTCGATGCCATTGACATGAATCCCGTCCAGAGTGCACTCAAACTCCAACACTGCGGAATCGCCATCTCGTACTTCACGCACGTAGCGAAAATCCGTATCGAAGACCTGACCGGCAGCACTGAGGTACATGTGGGTAATGTCCCGCCCCTGCTGCGGTGTGTGCACGACGGGGGACCAGAAGACGCAGTCCGATGCCAACAGGTCATACAAACCCTCGGTGGTGCCGCGAGCCATCATGTCGTGCCACCGATCAATCACATTGTCAGATTGCATCATGCCTGCTCTCTCACTCGTGTTTCTCTCAAGGGTCTCTCTCAAATGTCTCTCTCTCAAATGTCTCTCTCGCTCAAATGTCTCTCTCGCTCAAATGTCTCTCTCGCGTGTCTCTCTGACTGGCGCCTATCGTCGCCTGCCGGCCTGCGGTCGTTCCATTCCGCTGTCCTGCTGCAGATCTCGCTGGGCGGCGAGCCTTAACTCGTAGGCCTGCTGGCCTCGCAGCCGGTCCGCACGGCGAATTTGAAGCTGATACTTTCTACGGCGATGGGTGGCCATCAGCCGCTGAAACCGCTCCGCATCCTGCTCCCCCGAGAGCCATGCCTCAACCTGAGCAATATCGATGCCCAGACGATAAGCGATGCGCGAGGGCCGAATGCGATGAACGTGAAACTCCGCCACCAACTCAATTTGCTGCTCCGGCGTCAGCGTGCAGTCGCAGGCATATCCGATCGGAGGGTTAGGTCGTCGGCTATCGGTTGGTTGCATCATCTCGCTATGTATCCATTCTCGCGCTGCACTCATCTCACCGCGGCACTGAACGAGGGACGGTATTGTGACATAGCACTCGCCGTCGCGATCCTGCCATACTCTACTGAAAATCTACCCATCAAGACCGCCGCTTTACTGAGGAATAGGAAAAACCCGTGACAGCCGAACGGATTCAGGACCCCAACGCACTGCGCCGCACAAAAATTGTGGCAACGGTGGGGCCCGCGAGCCAGAGTCAGGACATGATTGGTCGCTTGCTGGGAGCAGGCGTCGATGTTTTTCGCCTCAACTTTAGTCACGGAGCGCAAGCCGATCACGCACAGGTTGCCCGGCATATTCGCAGGCAAGCGGGCCACCACGGGCGCTATGTGGGCATTCTGGCCGATCTGCAAGGACCGAAAATACGCATTGGCGGATTCGCTGAGGGATCCGTCATGCTTCAGGCAGGTGACCCCTTTCAGCTCTGCCTGTCGATCGCGCCAGACGCCGGTGATCAAAGAGGCGTTTCGGTGGAGTACCAGGCGCTGCCGGCCAGTGTCGAGCCAGACGATATTTTGCTTCTGGATGACGGCAAGCTGCGGCTGCGGGTTGATGACGTCAGCGAGACAACGGTCGACTGCACCGTGTTGGTTGGCGGCAAGCTCAGCTCGCGCAAAGGCGTCAACAAGCTGGGTGGCGGTTTGGCGGCGCCCGCCTTAACCGAGAAAGATCTCGACGATATCCGCGCCATGCCATCCATCGAGCCCGATTTTGTCGCGGTCTCATTTGTCTCCAGTGCCGAAGACATCGCCTATGCGCGCAGGCTGTTGTCAGATCAGGGCCTGCGCCCGGCGATCATTGCGAAAATCGAGCGTGCCGAAGTGGTCGCCGATACGGAGCTACTGAACAGCATCATTGACGCCGCCGACGGCGTGATGGTGGCGCGCGGTGATTTAGGTGTCGAGGTGGGTGACGCCCAGCTAATTGGTATCCAGAAAAATTTGATTTCGACCACGCGAAAGCGTGACCGCATGGTGATTACGGCCACACAGATGATGGAATCCATGATCAGTAATTCCATGCCAACCCGCGCAGAAGTATTTGATGTCGCCAATGCCGTGCTGGATGGCACAGACGCCGTCATGCTCTCCGCGGAAACCGCGGTCGGAGACTTTCCTGTTGAGGTGGTGACTGCCATGGCGGACGCGGCCCTGGGTGCGGAGCAGCATCCGGTCGCTCGCACCTCCAAGTACCGCCTCGATCGAGAATTCTCGAGTGCACAGGAAACCATTGCGCTGTCGGCGATGTACGGCGCCAATCATTTTCCGAGCATGCGGGGCATCGCGTGTCTGACCGAACGCGGCACGACACCCACCATGATGTCGCGACTGAGTTCCGGGCTCCCGATCTTTGCCCTGAGCCGTAACGCCGATACGCTGCAGCGCTTGGCGCTGTGCCGCGGGGTCATTCCGTTGTTCTTTGACTTTACCGCCTTCGCCCCGCAGGACCTCGAGGCGCGCACCATTGAGTTTTTGGTGGACGGCGGCTACTTGTCTCGCGGAGATTACCTCCTGCTTACTATGGGTAGCGCGCACGGAGAGTCGGGCAAGACCGATTTAATGAAGATTTTGCCGGTCGAATAGCCTCACATCAGGCCAAATTCGGACCCATACCTGCCAAAAAAAATTCATCTGCGCTGGCTTGCGAGAGTGCTACACTGAGGCGGCTGGGTATCCAGCACGCTTTTTGCTGAGCCACTGCAGTCTTCGGTCTTCGGTTTTGTTCCCATCAAGCGCAACAGCCCGCAAGGGCACATGAGCAATCGTCAACACAGGTAGTAAAAAACATGTCAACAGTAACGGGCACCGTGAAGTGGTTTAACGAGACCAAGGGCTACGGTTTTATCGCACAAGAAGATGGTCCAGATGTATTCGTTCACTTCAGCGCTATTCAGGGTGATGGCTTCAAAACCCTGACAGATGGACAGAAGGTCGAGTTCACCGTGACAGACGGACAAAAAGGTCCTCAGGCCGAGAACGTCGTCCCGCAGTAACAGCCGAAACAAAAAAGGCCCGTGAGGGCCCTTTTTATTTCACTCTAACGTCGCCTAGAAGAGATCTTTCTCCAGCTCCCGCTGGCGGTCCTCTTCACTGGTAACGTACGCAATCCACTGCTTGGAGTATTTGGCAGAGCGGTCGTCTTTGCCCGCCTCGCGGAACGCTCGCCGCGCCTTGTCGTATTCCCCAAGGTTGAAATACGCCATGCCGAGCACCAGTCGCGCCTGATCCGGACGCTTCACACCACCCTTCTTCAAGCCCTTCTCGACCGAGTCGGCGGCCTTGGTAAATTGATCGCCGTCCAGGTACACGTTACCCAGCCGCACGTAAAGTTCGCCCTCATCAGACTTGGCGGCCGCTTTTTCCATCATCGGAATGGATTTGGCGACTTCGCGGGCCTGCGCCCAGGCGCTGCCTGCCAGTTCGTAGTTCTTTGACTTGTCATCAACGAGCTCGTCGGAGAAGCCTTTCTCAATCACGGACCCGGCGTAGTAAGGCGCCTCTGCGTTAAGATACAGATAGGCCATGGTCACCAGCTCGCTGGAACGATCGAGGAAGCCTTGCTCATAGGCGGCTTCCATTAGCGCTAATTGACGCGGCTCGTCCTTCTTCTCGCCATAAAGGTGTGAGGCTTGTACCCAGTACTGCTTCTTTGGGTAGTAGATGATCAGCGTATTCAGCACGTCGAGCGCTGAATCAAAGTCTTCTTTATCGAAATAAAGGAAACGCGCGAGGTTGTACCACTGCTCCTTGGGCAACTTTCCCTCGCCCTCGTGCATGGCAATCGCCGTCTCAACGTTGTCCAACGCTAGGTCGTATCGCTTGACCTGATAGTAGCCCTGAGCGAGCAACACGTAAGCCCCTGCGTTGGGCTTCTCGTTCATCTCGAACCACATCAGGAGTGCATCGATGCCCTGCTGCCACTTCTCCTGCACAAAGTAGAGCTGTGCAATCGTGAAGCGGGTATTGATCTCCATCGCCAGCGGGATATCGGGCTGTGCAATCACCTGCTCGTAGTAGCGCAGCGACTGGGGATAGTTCTCATTGGCGTAGCTCAAAAAGGCATGCAGGTTGTAGACGTTGGCCAGCTCGTAGCTGTTCAGTGCCTGCTTGCCATCCTCGGAAATCATGTCATTCAGAATGGCCGCGGCACCGTTGTAATCCTTGGCTTCAGCCAGGGTTTGGGCCTCTGCGAGCCGCTCGTAGACCTTGTTGCGCAGCGCCGGCGTGCGCCGTGTCTCGCGGGCGTCTTTCTTGGACTTGTCCTGAGCGACCGCCTCAGCCAGGAAGACGCCCGGGGCCGCCTGATCGAATGCCACCACACCACAGAGCGCGATCACGGAGAGAGCAGAAACGCGAAACAGTGACGCTATTGTCATGGCCAGACCTCTCATCTCAGTTTTCCAGCTCATAGGTAAACTTGTTCTGTACGCCTGCCACTTCGATGGGCTCGCCATCCACCACCCGCGGCTTGTACTTGAACTTCTCCGAGGCTTTCAGCGATGCGCGCTCAAAGATACCCTTGGGCTGGCAGTCGACCGGGAACGGATCCCGAATGGAGCCGCTCTTAGTCACGGTGTATTCAACAATGCAGTACCCGGAAATACCCCGTGTCTGCGCGCGTCTTGGATAAATCGGCGCGACCTTCACAATCGGCAGGTATTCACCATCGCCCGAAGACATGCCCGACGCATTCAGATTGAGGTTAATGCCCGTGGTAGGCGCGGTATTGGCGACGTTCATGTCGAGCTGTGTATCGAACTGGATGGGTTCGAGCTCGGGTGGCGGCTCCTCGGGATCGTCAATCTTCTCGGGCTTCACCTCATTCAGATTGGTTTCGATCGTTTTGTCCGGCACCACGATGTCAGCAATTTTCCGCGCCTTGACGTCTTCTTGCTTGAAGTCTCGGCTAACCAGGCTGTGCATGACAAAAAATAAAGCGATGGCAACCGGGACCGCAAGCGCGGCACTGACGGCAACACGAGCCGAACTACCCATAACCGTTAAGCCTCTTCATCCGTGGAAATACAGGGCGGCGCCGTCAAAATGGGCCGCACAATATCGATCAGGTCCTCGACGACGTAAGCCGGGGTCTCTCGATCTACCTGCACCACAATATTTGCCTGTGGGGCTTCTTTTTTCGCCGCCTCAGCAGTACGCAACGCGCGATCTAAAGGCAGCTTGTTCTTGTTATAGAAAATGTCGCCGTTGGCATCGACAGCAAAAATAATCGTGCCCCGCTCACAGGATTCCTGCGTTGAGGCCTGAGGCTTGAGGAGCTCTACGCCGGGCTCTTTGACAAAGCTGGAGGTCACGATGAAGAAAATCAACATGATAAACACGACGTCCAGCATCGGTGTCAGGTCAATTTGGCTACCTTCTTCCGCTGCGGCCGATCTGGGCTGGTCTCGCATACTCATACTCTTACCCTTTACCGATCCGAGGCCCAGTTCACTGCGCCGACGCCGGACTCACGAGCGGCGTCCGCGACGTCGACCACAATGCCCGCCTCGGCACCTTTCTCCACCTTGATGGTGACAGGCGCTTCGGGGTCTTCGGCCAACAGTCGCTGAATGTTGGCGCGAACCGCGCGGATGTCGACACGGCGGTTTTCCATCCAAATTTGGTTATCCGAAGCCACCTCAACCAGAATACTGGTGGAGTCTTCCGGGTTATCCGGCTGGTTGTCGTCTGGGCGGTTGACCTCGACGCCGGCTTCCTTGATGAAGGACGCCACAACAATAAAGAAGATCAACATGATGAACACGACGTCCAGCATTGGCGTCAGGTCAATTTCCGCACCGTCTTGGTCCTGTTGTTTTGCTATTTTCCGCATCGTTTTCTCAACCTAGGGACAGGATCAATGATCCGACGTCAATTGATCTGTCAGGAGCTGCTGCTCCCGGTTGGTAATCCTCTGAAGATAGGTATTCGCGAACAGGCCCGATAACGCCGCGACCATCCCCGCCATAGTGGGGATGGTAGACCGCTCCACACCGCCCGCCATGGACTTGGCGTCGCCGCCGCCGGTCACCGCCATCACATTAAACACCTCGATCATCCCGGTTACCGTGCCAAGCAGGCCCAGCAGCGGGCACAGCGCCACGCAGGTCGCAATCACATTCATGTTGTCATTGATCAGCTCGCGGCTCTCCGACAGCAAACGCTCCCGGACCTTCTTGGCGTTCCAGGATTTGCGCTCGCTGCGCCCTTCCCAGGCACTGACAACCGCAGCGCGATCAGCCTTCCAGACGGAGGTGAAATACCACACCCGCTCGAAGATCAGCGTCCACATGAAGAATACGAGCGCAGCGATCAGCCACAGTACGTTCCCGCCTTTTTCCATAAAGGCAAGAATGACCTCGAAAATTCCCATCGACAGCTAGCCTCCGGCAATCAGTTGTGCGCGCGCTCGGAGTGCTCGGCCACAATGCCCGTGGCCTGCTCGTTCAGCACATGAATAATGCGCTGTGAGCGGCCGTTGACCACCGTGTGCAACAACACCGTCGGGATCGCGACCAGCAGACCCAGTACCGTGGTCACCAGTGCGGAAGAAATACCGCCCGCCATGGCCTTGGGGTCACCCGCACCAAAGATGGTGATCGCCTGGAAGGTAATGATCATACCTGTCACCGTACCCAGCAGACCCATCAGCGGCGCGACGGCTGCAATGATCTTCAACAGCGTCAGACCTGACTCTAGCTTGGGCGTCTCGCTGAGTACCGCCTCGGCCATTTTCAGCTCCAGCGTCTCGGGATCCATGTTGGGGTTGGTCTCGTGGACCTTGAGTACGCGCCCAAGAGGGTTGTCATCACGAGCCGAGCTCGACTTGAGCTGCGAAGACACCTTGCCACCCACTGCGGTCAACACGATCAAACGGTAGATCGCCAGAATAAAGGCAAAAGCACCCACCGCCGTGATGGCGTAGCCAACGTAGCCACCCTGATGCCAACGCTCGGAGATAGTCGGGCTGTCAATGATGGCCGCGAGGAACGAACCTCCGGTCGGGCCCGTCGGATCAATACCAAACTGTGTCAGGCCAGACTGGGAATCCGCGAGGTCCTGAGCCTGGGAGTTGAAGCCACCGCCTGGCTGGCGAGGCAGCTCTGCCAGCTTGTCGACGTTGAATGACAGGTAGTTACCAGCGGTATCCACGATATTGAAGGCGCCGACTCGCACCACCTCACGTTCGCTGAGCTCACCGGAGGGGGTCGCGACCTGTGCCGTGAACCGGCTGACCTCGCCCTGCTCGCGGATCTCACGCAGCAGCTCAAACCAGACGCGCTCGATCTCTACAATGCTCGGAAGCTGGTCGGAGCCAGACATCTTGGCGATCAAATCCTTGAGGAAGCCTTCTCGGCCGGGATACTCGGAACTGACCAGTGACACCTCGACGTTGGAGGCCAGGTCACCCGAGGCCGCCGTGAGGTGGCCAAACAGCTCGGAGAGCGTACCCAGACGCTCGCGTAACTGCTCCTGCTTGGCAGCAATCAGCAGTTCGTTTTCTTCAAACTGCTTTTCGAGTCGAGCGGAGCGGCGCTCCTCTCGGGTTCGCTCCTCTTCGGCGCGCTTCAACGCAGCAGCCTGATTGGCTTTGTCCTGAGTGAAACGGGCTTCCCGCGCTGCATTTTCAGATGAGGCACGCGCTTGACCCTGCTTGACCAGATTCAGCAGCTGGTCGAGGTTCTCGGCGGCAATCTCCTGCGGCGTCGGGGGGGGCGGTGCTTCCGCGTCGGCTTCTTCCTGAGCGAGGGTCAGGGGTGTAACCAGCGCGCTCGCCAGTACGATGGCAGATACTTTCAGCAATTGAGAACGCATTTCAGTTCGCCTCCGGCGCAGATACAGGCATGTTCAAGAGCTCAATCGTCGCCTGCTTCTTGGCGATTCGAACCCCTTTGCGGACGGCAGCAGCGTAATCGCCGGCTGACAGCTCTTCCCAGCTCTGGGACTCTTTATTCCAGGCGCCGGTCTCGGCGCCGTCAGTGCTTTGGTAGACCAGCGCGACGCGGCCAATGCGCAAAATATCCACTTCGCGCTCAGAGCCACCCAGCTCAATCGTGTCGGTGTAAGCCTCAATACCCCGGCCGTATTGCAGCTCGATGGAGTAAAGCTCGAGCACCTGACGGAACGCCTCGGCAGATGTCACGTCGGAGCGATCCATATTGGCGCGCACTGCCTCGATGTTGCCCAGTCGGGTATCGAGATCAAACGGCATATCGAAGTTGATGAATTGCTCCAAACCGTCGAGCATGCGCGTGACCAGGGGCGGAATCTGCCGCTGAATCACCGACGCTTCGGCAATCGAGGCATCGATATCCCGGATGCGCTTCTCCTGGTTAGCAATCTGCCGCTCCAGCCGCGCGTTGTAGACCTTCAATCCGTCTACCTGCTTCATTACCGTTTTGTAATCAGACAGGAGGCTGGCGGTCTCGTCAGCCAGACGGTCAATCTTGGCTTGTGACGCCTTGGCGGCTGCTGTGCGCTGCTTGCCGACCTCAACAATGGGATCGATAGACTGCGCGACCGCAATGGACGCACCGCCGCCGATGCATATCGCCGCCAGCAGGGTTTTCAATCGAGTCGTAGTCATGGGGTGGATACTTCCTCTCATAAGCAAATCGGGGTGAGAGCATCGTCAAGCGGGCCCTCACTGAATCTGAGTCAGTGGCTTTTTATTAAATGGATCGCCATCAAACAGTGGGGGGGGCAATTTACCGCGTACGTTTCGGCAACGCAAATGGTTTCATGGCTTCATCTGGGGCCTTTGATACCCTTTTTGAGGTGGCGTCAGCTCGACAACGGTGAAGGCGTGGCTGTTACCCCCCTCAGCGGCGTAATGGGCCGTCTCGACTTCCTTCCAGCCAGCCAATAACTCGAGGTCGAAAACCACGTCTCCGGCCACCTGACCCCGCACACGAGTTAGCACCACTTTATCGGCCCTGGGTAGCGCCAGACGATATATTTCGGCGCCACCCACCACCATGGCAGCATCTGCGCCGTCAATCAGCGCCTGCTCAAAGGCCCGCTCGAGGGCCTCCTCAAGGGTATGGCAGGTCAACACCCCTTCGTGTTGCCAGAGCGCGTCCCGGGAGATCACGATATTGCGCCGCCCGGGGAGAGGAAAACCCACGCTCTCAAAGGTTTTTCGGCCCATGATGATGGGCCGTCCGATCGTCGTGCGCTTGAAGTGCTGCAGATCGTCCGGGAGCTCCCATGGCAAGGCATCGCCCCGGCCGATGACGCCGTTTTCAGCCGCCGCCAGCACCAACACCACGGGCACATCGTTTTCCGGCCGCTGCCCTGTCATATTGCCACCGGCGCCGGAATATTGGGGGCCGGGTCGTAGCCCGTGAGCCGGAAGTCCTCGAATCGGTAGCCATAAATGGAATCCGGCTTTCTGAGGATCTCCAGCGAGGGCAACGCCCCTGGGGTTCGCTCCAACTGAGTAGTGACCTGCTCACCGTGGTTGCTGTAGAGGTGTGCATCACCCAGCGTCACCACAACCTCCCCCACCGCCAGATCGCACTGCTGTGCCAGCATATGAACCAATAGCGCCACCGAGGCAATATTGAAGGGCAAACCCAAAAAAACGTCGCTTGAACGGATATAGAGCTGCGCGGATAGCGCGCCGCGACCCACATAAAACTGGTAGAGGAGATGGCAAGGCGGCAACGCCATGCGTCCTGCGCGGACATTTTCCTGCGGGCTTATGGTCTCATCCGGCAGGTATTCGACGTTCCACGCATGAAACAGGATGCGCCGGCTCTCGGGGCGATGCCTCAAGCAGTCCACGACGTAATCGATCTGGTTGATGCTACCGCCGTCCCGGGTAGGCCACGCATGCCACTGCGCACCATACAGCGGACCCAGGTCGCCTTCTTCGGTCGCCCACTCATCCCAAATACTGACACCATTTTCGCGCAACCATTGAGTATTGGTGTCGCCGCTCAAAAACCAGATCAGCTCGTTGACGACGCTTTTAAAATGCACCCGCTTGGTGGTCAGGATGGGAAACCCTGCCGCGAGGTCGAATCGTAATTGACGCCCGAAGACCGAGCGGGTGCCCGTACCAGTGCGATCACCGCGGTCTATTCCGCTGTCGCGGATATCTTTGAGTAAATCGATATACGCCTGCATAGCAGCCTCATCGGTTTTTGGGGCGATAAGCCCAGTAGAGTAAACACAGCCCAGCGATCATCATGGGCACACACAGCAGCTGCCCGCGCGTCATCCAGCCCAAGGCATCGAAGCCAATATGGGCATCAGGCTCGCGGAAAAACTCCGCGATAAACCGGAGCACGCCGTAGCCAATAAGGAAAGCGGCGGATACCGCCCAGGCGGGTCGGGGCCTGCGGCTAAACCACAGCAACACCAGAAACAGCAAACAACCCTCCAGCGCGAACTGGTAAAGCTGGGAGGGGTGGCGAGCGAGTGCCAGCGGGTCGTTGGGGAATATCATGGCCCAGGGGACGTCTGTTGGCCTGCCCCATAACTCCTGACCAATGAAGTTACCGAGTCTTCCCAGCGCCAGGCCCACCGGCGTCAGCGGCGCGACAAAATCCATCAACTGACCCCACTGAATGCCGCGCTGGCGGGCAAACAAGGCCATGGCCGCCAACACGCCCAGAAGGCCCCCATGAAAGGCCATGCCACCCTCCCAGACCCGAAACAGCCACAGTGGGTCAGAGACCAAGCGCTCAAAACCATAAAAAAAGGCGTATCCCGTGCGCCCACCCAGCACCACGCCGATCGCCGCATAGAAAATGAGGTCATCGACTTGATCTCTCTTTAGGGGGGAATGAGGCTGAGCGCTTCGCAGGCGCGCCAACCACCAGGCAAATGCCAGACCACCGATATAGGTCAGGCCATACCAGTGCACCTTGATCGGGCCCAGCGCCAGCGCCACCGGATCTATGTCTGGATAGGGCAGCACCTACACAGCACTCCCGCGACGCAGAAAAATATCCAGACCGCGATCACCCAGTGCTTGATCCAGCGCGCTCACGACTTCCTGTGCCGATCTCAGAGGGCGCAGGGTTGCCATTAACTGTGCCAGCTCGTCCCTGCTGAATGCGCTCAATACCCGCTTGATCACCGATAAACTCCCCGCATTCATGGACAGTTGATCAAAACCCATCGCCACCAGCAGCGGCGCCGCACGCGGATCTCCTGCCAGCTCGCCACAAATGCTGACCGATTTATCGTGCTGATGCGCCGCATCAATAATGTCGCGCAACGCAGCCAGCACAGCGGGGTGCAAGGCCTGATACAAATCCGCCACCCGCGCGTTGCCTCTGTCAACGGCGAGCAGATACTGGGTCAGATCATTGGAACCCACCGAAAGGAAGTCCGCTTCCTCCGCCAGCGGACCCGCTAGATATACCGCCGCGGGCACTTCAATCATCACGCCGATGGGGGGCAGATCCGCGCTGAAACCCTCGCTCATGACCTCGCTATGGCAGCGCAAAATTAACTCCCGCGCAGATCGCAACTCATCTATCGCAGTCACCATGGGGAGCAAAATACGCAGGTTGTCCAGCCCCTCATTGGCCTTGAGCATGGCGCGCACCTGCGTCAGAAAAATCTCCGGGTGGTCGAGGGTCACTCGGATGCCGCGCCAACCGAGAAAAGGATTCGATTCCTCAATCGGGAAATAGGGGAGCGCCTTGTCGCCACCGATATCCAGCGTTCGCATGGTCACGGGAGAAGGATGCAGAGCCTCCAGCTGCTCGCGATACAGCTGACGCTGCTCCTCCTCACTGGGAAACCGATCGCGCAGCAGAAAACTCACCTCGGTGCGATACAACCCGACACCCTCAGCGCCAAACTCCCTCGCCCGCTGCACATCGGCTGCGACACCAGTGTTGACCCACAGCGGCACAGCGTGCCCATCAGAGGTTGCCGCCGGCTGCTCAGCCAGCGGCGCCAGCTCCTCGAAAAGCGCCTCATCCTCGGCCAGTAGTCCCTCGAACCGTGACAGCAAATCAGGATGAGGGTTCACATAAACCCGGCCGTTATAGCCATCGACAACCAGGCGCCGATCAGGCAACTGCTTAAGCGGCAGGTCCTCCACGCCCACAACGGCCGGAATGCCCATCGCCCTCGCGAGTATGGCGGTATGGCTATTGGCGCTGCCGCGCATCGACACGATGCCGACCAACTTTTCCCGCGGAATTTCTCCCAACGCTGAGGCGGTGAGCTCCTCGGCCACCAGCACCGTCGCATCGGGATAATCGATCTCCTGACGGTTCGCGTCCTGCAAGTATCCCAGCACCCGGGTGCCAAGATCGCGGACGTCCACTGCGCGCTCGCGCAAATAAGAGTGCTCCATACGTTCAAAATGACGAATGTGACGGAGCATGACCTGGCTCAGTGCGCCCTGCGCCCACTCACCGGCTTTAATCAGCGCCGCCACCTCTCCGCCCAGCGCGGAATCGTCCAGAATGCTCAGATAAACCCCAAACAAAGCGCGATCTTCGGGGCCCAGCTCGTCTTCAAGGTTCTCAGCAACCTGCTGAATATCGCTGCGAACGCTCGCCAGCGCGTCTCTGAAGGCCTTCAGCTCAGCCCGGCGATCCTTTGATTCCCTCGACGGCACTGTTTGCAAGTCGGCATGGGGCGAAACCCAGGCTGCTATACCGATACCGATCCCAGAGCACGCGGCCACCCCTGACAGGCGCGCGCCGCCCTCCGCATCCTCCGGCACCGTCGCCGACTTACGGATCACACCCGCCAGCTCTGCGTGTGCGATCAGACCTGCCAGCTGCGCTGACACGGTAATGAGGAAAGCCTCCTCGTCTTCCGAAAACCGGCGGTGATCGCCCTGCTGCACCACCAAGACACCCAGCAGATCACGCTGATGCACAATGGGTGCACCAAGAAAGGCGTTAAAAGGCTCTTCACCCAGGCCCTCAACCAGCTGAAACCGGGGGTGCGCGCTGGCATCATCCAAATTCAGTGGTTCTTCGCGGGTGGCAACCCAACCCACCAAGCCTTCATCGAAACCCAACCCGAACTGACCGACCTTCTCTGAGTTCAAGCCCTCGGTCGCACGAAAGACCAGTTGTTGTTTGGCTTTGTCATGCAGGTAAATCGTGCAGACATCGGTGTGCATCGCGGCTCTGACCTGAGCGACGATCAGCGCGAGCGCGTCTTCAAGGGAGTCCGCAGCGTTCACGTCCTGAATCAGCCGGCGCAGCACCTCAAGCATTAACGCGGCCTCCTGCGTCTGCGCTGAGTGCGTGGCTTTGGCGCCAAACGACCTGCCAACTGGCTCAATGCCTCCCGGTATACCGCCTGCTTGAAGTCAACGACGGCGGTCACGGGATACCAGTAACTCACCCACTTCCAGTGATCGAACTCAGGGTCATCGTGGGCGGCCAGATTGATATCACTCTCAGCGCCGGTGAGACGAAGCAAAAACCAAATTTGCTTTTGGCCAATACAGACCGGGTCCTCGGTTTTGCGAATGAAACGCTTGGGCAGGCGATAGTGAAGCCATCCCTGGGTGCAGCCCAGCAATTCGACTGACTCCGGGCGCAGACCCACCTCTTCCTCGAGCTCCCGGTACATGGCCGCCTCGGGGCTTTCATCGCGGTTCATGCCCCCCTGGGGAAACTGCCAGGAGTCGCGAGCATTAATGCGACGCCCCCACAACACCTGGTCCTCGTCATTACAGATCACAATCCCGACATTGGGACGGAAGCCGTCGCGGTCGATCACGCGTTCCTTGTCTTCTACTTGCACCAAGATCGTTTTCCGGAAGTTGATCAGATCGTGGCCCGGGATTGAGACGCAGGCCTGCAGTCCGTATTCTTCCATACATCTTCCTTCGACGGCACGTGGGGAGACATCTTTCTTCGATAGGTAATCGGCCCTCCCTATGGCACTGGCGATATTTGATCTCGACAACACGCTACTGGCGGGCGACTCCGACCACCGATGGGGGGAGTTTCTCTGCGATGTGGGCTTGGCGGACGCCGAGGCTTTTCGCCAGAAAAACGACGCGTTTTACGCCGATTACCAGGCCGGGAGCCTCGACATGACGGCCTATCTAGATTTTGTGTTGGCGCCACTTACAGGGCTGACCCGGGTAGAGGTGAGAGCGCTGCAGCGTCAGTTTGTTGCTGAGTGCGTCGAGCCGATGTTGCTCGACAAGGCATTTGATCTGCTCAACGAACACCGCATCAAAGGCGATACGCTGCTGATGATGACTGCCACTCATGCCGTGGTGGCCGAGCCAGTAGCGGCGAGGCTGGGATTTGAGCACTGGCTCGGCAGCGGGGTGGGTATCCACGATGACCACTACACAGGCAAAGCTGAGGGCAGCCCCTGCTTTCAGCAGGGCAAGGTCGATCATCTCGCTGACTGGCGAAAGCGACATCCTGACATCGCGGATACCGATGACTCTTGGTTTTACTCCGACTCACACAATGACCTGCCGCTGCTGAGTGCGGTGGGGCATCCCGTCGCTGTGGATCCCGACGACACCCTTCGCGCCCACGCCGAGGCCAATCACTGGCCAATCATGTCACTGCGTTAACGCCAGCGCCCTAAGATGAAATCAGGGTGATGCAGCCGCAGCGGCCACAGTCGCTATCTTCATTTACCCCATTTAGAAAACATCGACACGCGACGACTGTCAGGCAAAGGGCTCAGCTCAGCGCCTGCCCCATGAACCAACGTTTCAGCCAGGCATGTTGGTCCACGATGCCCAGTCCGATATTGCGCGCAATGACAGCTAGGGGGTTACGGCTACCAAAGCCGCGCTTGAATCCTTCCATCGCCGCCATCATGGCGAGATTTTCAGTCTTTCTCTGGCGCTGATAGCGCTTGAGCACGACCGGGCTGTCGATCGCCAAACCTTTGGCTTTACCCGCTGCCAGTTCTTCGGCCAGCACCCTGACATCACTGAGACCCAGATTGATACCCTGGCCTGCGAGTGGGTGAATACTGTGCGCAGCGTCCGCCACCAGCACCAAGCCCTCATCGATATAGTCAACCGCGTGGGACTGCCTGAGGGGGAAGCTCGCTCTCGGACCAACGGCCACGGCCTGCGGCCCGTCATCCCCGAGCGCACGATTCAGCGCCGATACAAATGCCTCATCCGACAGCGCCGCGATCTGCTCGTGCTGCGCCTCATCCAGTGACCAGACGATGGCCACTTTGTCTTCGTCAGCGAGTGGTAGCAAAGCGAGCGGACCACTGTCGAGGAAAGCCTGCCAGCAGATGTCTTGATGACGGGATGCCAGTGCCACGGTGCCCACGATAGCGCTTTGCTCATAGCTCCATTGCCGCGTTGGCATGGCCGCCCACTCGCGCACTCGTGAGCGCGCACCGTCCGCCCCCACGGTGAGGGGCGCGCAAAAGGTCGATCCTTCCTCACAGCGAATTTCCCAGCCAGAATCGGTGTGCGTCATGTCGTCCATAGCACACTCCCAACGCACCTCAACACCGGGGCAGGTTTCCGCACATTGCAACAGCGCCTGCAGCGTCAGCCGGTTCTCAACAATGTGTCCGAGATAGGGGGCATTGACCTCGCTGGCGTCGAAGCCAATGCGACCGCTGCCGTGGCCATCCCACACCTTCATGCCGGTGTAGCAACCTGTGCGGCGCGCGGGTATCGCTGACCAGGCTCCCAGCCTCTCCAGAAAAGCGATCGATACCGGGGTCAGTGCGCTGACACGCAGGTCCCAGTCAGCAATAGCTCTATCGTCCGTGGGTGGCAGCGGGCGCTTAGCGCCATCGATTACCGTGACACGAAGCCCCTCTCGCCCCAGCGCGCTCGCCAGCGACAGACCGGCGACCCCCGCGCCCACAATCAGGATATCGGGATGTGTCATGGCCTGCTCAGCCTACTCACCCGAGAGAACCGCGGGCATTGCGCTGACCGGTGCCAAGGTTGGCAACCCGGGCACGCGCTGCAGGAACAAGGTCGAGCAGTGCCAAAGACAGATTTCTCGGTGCATCAAGCAGCGGGCCCCGGCGATTGAATAGCGTCGCCAGCAGGTCCGTACTTCTGGTAATAAAGTGCTGCTCGTTAGTGGCGTGCTCAAGGTAGTGATTCAGACTACCCAGCTGGCCAATGGGTTGACCTTCGCGCACCGCTATCGCCAACTCAGACGCCAACAAACCCGCCTCCCGTAGCGAGAGGTTGAGACCCTGTCCTGCCACCGGGTGCAGCGTGTGCGCCGCATTCCCCACCAGAAGAAATCCTGATCGATATTGCTCAGAGGCATTGAGACGCACTAGCGGCCACTGGCTGCGCTGCCCCACATCGCTGACTCGGCCGAGTCGCCAGCCAAAAGCGTCTTGGAACGCGGCGATAAAGGCCTCGGTCTCCAAACTGCCCAGGGTATCGATCTCGTTGTCCGGGACCGACCACACCACATTAAAGCGCTGCTCTGATCGCGTCAGGGACGGCAGTGGCAGCACCGCCAGGGGACCATGGGACGTGAAGCGCTCGAAGGCGCGCCCTTGTTGCACACCGGGAAAGCTCGCATTGAATACCACCGCGTGGTTGCCGGTGGGGCGCTCCTCCACGCCAATACCCAACCCCTCGAACCATTCGGTGGCAACGCCCGCCGCGAGCAGCACTAGATCTGCAGCGAGTCGCTCACCCTCGTCGGTCATCACCGCCGGCTTCTCTGCACTTGCCTCCAGCGAAACACAGCGGACAGGCGCGCGAACGGTCACACCCAGTTGTTCTGCGCGTGCCAGCAGCGCCCGCCCCAGCTCGTGGTTCTCCACCACATAACCCAGTGCCAGCACGTCGAGCTCTTCGGCCGTCATCACAGTGCTGCCAAAGTGACCACGATGGGATACATGGATATCGCCGATCGCACCCGTGTGTGGCGCCAGCGCAGGCCAGAGGTCCCAGTGCTTCAAAAGCGCAAGGGAATGAAGGTTCAACGCTGAACCCCGAGTATCCATGGGGTTGGGTGTTCCCGATCGAAAGGGATGCGCTTCCAGCAAGGTAATGTCCAAGCTCGGGGTCTCTGTCGCCAGCGCGATCGCGAAGGAGAGGCCTGCCAGACCTCCCCCGAGAATCAGAACCTGCTGCCCGTCGCTCATGACGCCTCGGACATCAGTGCCTCAATGTCATCCGCACGCTTGGGGACATCCGCAGTGAGCACGTCGCAACCGGATTCCGTCACTGCGACGTCGTCTTCAATCCGAATGCCAATGCCGCGCCAACGCTTGGCGACCTTGGTGTTGTCGGCCGCTATATAAATACCGGGCTCGATGGTCAGGACCATCCCGGGCTCGAGCTGGCGCCAGCGTCCGTCGATACGGTACTCACCCACATCGTGCACATCGAGACCCAGCCAGTGGCCCGCGCGATGCATATAGAAGTCCCGATACGCCTCGGCCTTGATCAATTCCCGCTCTTCTCCTTTCAGCAGACCCAGTTTAATGAGGCCACGCGTTATCACGCGCACGGTGGCATCGTGGGGCTGGTTCCAGGTATTGCCCGGGCGCACTTTGGCGATCGCAGCGCGCTGTGCCTCGAGTACCAGGTCATATATCGCCCGTTGTTCCGGGGAAAATCGACCGCTGACCGGAAAGGTTCGCGTGATGTCGGCGGCGTAGCCCTGGTATTCACAACCCGCATCAATGAGCACCAGATCGCCGGCCTTCATCCGCGATGCGTTCTCTGTGTAATGCAACACGCAGGCATTAGCGCCCGATCCAACAATGGAGTTATAGGCTGGAAATCGCGCACCATGCTCTGAAAATGTGTGCTGGATCGCCGCCTCGAGATGATATTCGTATCGTCCCGGCTGGCACTCCTGCATGGCTCGCACGTGCGCCGCCGCGCTGATTTCACCCGCCTTCTTCATCACGCGGATTTCCGCCGCGGATTTGATCAGGCGCTGCTCGTGGAGCAGAAAAGCCAAATCGGTAAAGTCAGCCGGTGGAGCCGCGCCGGAGCGTACCAACCTGCGGATTTGATTCACCCACCCCATCACGCGCTGGTCGAACACATCATCATGGCCCATGGAGTAATAAATGCGCTGGGTACCTTCAATCAAACCAGGGAGGATTTCGTCGAGGTCATCGATCGGAAAGGCATCATCGAAGCCGAGGTAGGCAGCGGCGCCCTCAGGTCCGAGCCGGTAGCCGTTCCACAGCTCCATCTCGGGGTCACGCTCCCTGCAGAACAAGACGGCCTGACCCTGGCGACGTCCGGGCACCAGCACCAGCACTGCATCGGGCTCTTCAAAGCCCGTGAGATAGAACAGGTCGCTGTTCTGGCGAAAGGGATATTCGGTGTCGCGGCTGCGGGTCACCTCACGCGCGCCGGGAATGATTGCAATACTGTGGCGATCCATCATCGCCATCAGTTTCTTGCGGCGGCGGGTAAATTCAGCTTTGGAGATTTTCACTGTTGTCTTCCTGTAGAGATTGCGCCTCGTTGACGATGTTAATCGCCGCAAAGCGAATGTATTCGATAATGTCCTCGAGTTGACGCTCTGCGTCTTCCGAATCAGCCTCCTCGGTCTCAACCTGGGCAATAGCTGCCATGTCCTTGAGCGCCTCAGCGGTCATGGTCGGGATGGGCTCGCCGGCTGCCTCTTTGAGCGTGATGCCCTGGGTAAATCCCGATAAAAATCCGCGGCTCCATTCGGCAATGGACAGCAAACGCTCTTCCAGTGAGCCGTCGTCCTCGGGCATCAAAGGCTGAAAGGTGTAATCGGCATCCTGTATCGCGGACAGGGTGGCCAGGCTCAGGCGAGACACAAAATCGACCAGATCACCGGTAAGGTCAATGGCGAGGGCTTTCTCCAGCGCCGCAACCGTCGCCGAAAAATGCTGCTCCGTGTGAGGGCTGAACCCCGCTCCCAGCAAACCTGCCATCGCACCATGGAGGGCAGAGGGGTTGAGCGTCATACCGGCGTTAAAAAGGTTATCCGCCGCATCATCCCAGGACGGCATGTCTTCAAAGGCGCCAAGTGCATCAAGTAACACGGTGGGTCGTTCCTCAATCAGGATGAATGTGGGTCATCAGGTTCAGGTGCCCGGCAGTCGAGCTACCCAGAGCTGGTCAGGTGAAAGCCGTCGGCTTGACGCGGCGGCACGTTGACCCAATGAAACAACGGGCATTATAGTGCTGGCTTGCTCGCAACGCAGTGTACCCTCCGTGGCTGACAACCTCATCCAGGCGCTGGAAAAAAAAGTAAACGACCTGATCGAACTCAGCCGCGAACTGAACCGTGAGAATCGCGCCCTGAAGCTTCGCGCTGCAGAGTTGCAACGCGAGCGCAGAGAGTTGCTCGAGCGCCAAAGGCAGGCCAGCGAGCACGTCGAGACTTCGCTTGCGAGGCTGCGCTCTCTGGACGGCAGCGCGTGAGTCGACCCAACACCGTCAGCGTCGATATCCTCGACAAGGAATATCAGGTGGCGTGCCCTCCCGATGAGGAAGCTGCACTGACCCAGGCGGCACGATATCTCGATCAGCACATGCGTGACATTCGCTCGACCGGCAAGGTCATCGGGTTGGAGCGCGTGGCGATCATGGCGGCACTCAATATCAGTCACGAGCTGCTGGCGCTCAAAACCGGGGACAACCCCGTTGAGACCAGCGAGGAGCAGGAGCGCCTCTCCGCGCTGAATAGCCAGCTCGACGAGGTCCTTTACCAGCTCCGACAACTTGAGATTAACTGAACCTCTCATTGGGCTATACTGGCACCGGCCTGAAGTATTCGCCAGACGATTTGTCCTCGAGCCGATAATGCAGTACCCGGAGGTCACTTCCGCGACTGTTGAGCAAGCCTGGCCAGAACCGGGAAGCCTGAAGTCGCGCAGTGGTCACCACCTTGAGCCGCAAGGGTTCAAGGGCCTATTCGTCAGCGGTACCGCGGGTCATTTTTTTTCCGCTCCCCTCGCTCCTCGAACATCTGCACATCCATGCCAGTCTCATGACGACTGCGGCTGACACGCCACTTAAAAAACGGACCCTGCGACGACAGCTGCGGTCAGACCGGGACGCACTGAGTGCGGCTTATCGCGCCGACTGCGCACAACACGCCCTGCAACATCTGGTGACTTGGCAGCCCTGGGGGGCCGCCACACTGATTGGTAGCTATCTGCCCCATGAATCGGAATTTGACCCGACGCTGTTGGCGGAGGCAGCGCGCGATCGAGGCGCGGACATTGTCTGCCCAAGAGTGAATGGCAAGTCCATGTCCTTTCACCACTGGCAGGCAGGTGACGAGGCGGAGGCAACCATCGGCGGCGTCCTGCAACCCCTGCCTGCGGCGCCAATGGTCGATGCAGCCGCTATTGATCTATTCCTGACGCCCCTTTTGGGTTGTGGCGATAGCGGCATGCGGCTGGGGTATGGCGGTGGCTTTTATGACCGGCTGTTTGCACAGGTCGGTGGCCTCAGATTGGGAGTGGGTTATGCCCTGCAACGTGTGAGCGACTGGGAGAGCGAAGCGCACGATCAGCGACTGGATGGTTTTCTGAGCGAGGAAGGCCTGACCTTGTTCGGCTGAATGCCCGGACACCCCTCGTCGTGGGGAGAGCGTCCTTCAGCACGACTCGCTTTAAGTTCGCTCGACCGGGCCCAGGTATTCGCGGTAAGCGGGGTTGTCGGTCTCCTCCCAAAAACGGTATCCCAACCGGTTCAACGCTTTTCTCAAGGCGGCACGTTTGCCCTCGGGCACCTGCATGCCCACCAGAATGCGCCCGAAAGCAGCACCGTGATTTCGGTAATGGAACAGTGAAATACTGTATTCGTTGCCAAGCACCGTAAGGAACTGGAGCAGGCTGCCGGGCCGCTCAGGAAACTCCACCCGAAAAACCATCTCATCACTGATGCTTTCGGAGAGACGTCCGCCCACCATATGCCTCAAGTGCAACTTGGCAGTTTCGTTATCGGTCATATCCAACACCCGATAACCCTTTTCTCTCAGCGCATCCTGCAAGGCATCGAGACTGTCATCCCCCGGCGTGACGGTAAGACCCACAAACACTCTCGCCTCGGCAGCGGTCTCGTATCGGTAGTTGAACTCGGTCACATTGCGCTTGCCGATGGCATGACAAAAAGCCTTGAAGGCACCGGGCCGCTCGGGGATCGTCACGCTGAGCACCGCTTCGCGCCGCTCACCAATCTCTGTCCGCTCTGAGATGTAGCGCAACCGGTCGAAGTTGGTATTGGCACCGCTGACAGTCGCCGCCATCGATGCGCCTTTCACATCGTGTTCTGCCGCGTATTTCTTCATGCCGGCTACCGCCAGCGCCCCCGCCGGCTCGGCAATCGCACGGGTATCCTCGAAAATGTCTTTCACTGCGGCACAGATTTCATCGGTGCTCACCGTGATCACGTCATCAACGCACTCGCGAATGAGCCGAAAGGTTTCCTTACCCACCTGCGCCACGGCGCAGCCGTCGGCAAACAGCCCCACCTCGCGCAGCGTGACGCGACGACCTTTTGCCAAGGCAGCCTGAACACAGGCAGCGTCCTCCGGCTCCACGCCGATAATCCGGGTGTTTGGCCAGACATACCGCAAATAAGCAGCCATGCCGGCCAGCAATCCGCCGCCGCCGCAACAGACAAACACATAGTCCAGCGGCTGCTGGGCTTGTCTTACCATCTCAACGGCCACTGTACCCTGGCCGGCAATCACGTCGGGGTCATCAAAGGGGTGAATAAAGGTAAAGCCTTCCGACTCAGTTAGCGTCCGGGCACGCACCGCGGCCTCATCAAAGGAATCGCCGTGCATCACCACTTTGGCACCCAGCGCCTTCACCGCATCCACTTTGATCAGAGGTGTGGTGACAGGCATGACGATCGTTGCCTTGATGCCCAGCTTCGATGCCGCCAGCGCGACACCTTGTGCGTGATTGCCTGCCGAGGCCGCCACGACGCCTCCGGCCCGGGCGGCCTCGTTAAGGTGAACCATCTTGTTATAGGCGCCACGGCACTTGAAGGAGAAGACCGGCTGCAAGTCCTCGCGCTTCAGGAAAGCCTGATTGCCTACACGTGCGGATAGCAGCGGCGCGGCATCCAAAGGCGTCTCCCGCGCCACGTCGTAGACCTGCGCGTTGAGGATGCGTTTGATGTAGGACTGTGCCATCTGCTCAGTGTGCCGCCGAAAAACCCGAGATCATACGGCCTAGCAACCGGCAACACACCATCGGTACTTGGCAAAATGCCCACCCACCACAGGAGCGGGCCTCACACTATGCGGCGTAGCGCGCCTGCATGTCGGCGAGCGACAGCGGCTGGATCTTGGAGGCATTGCCCGCGGTGCCGAAGGCCTCGTAACGATCAATACAAATCGCTTTCATCGCCTCCAGACTGGCGGCAAGATATTTGCGCGGATCAAATTCAGCGGGGTGCTCTGCCAGAAAACGCCGAATCGACCCTGTGGAGGCGAGGCGCAAATCAGTGTCGATGTTGACCTTCCGTACCCCGTGCTTGATCCCCTCAACTACCTGCTCAACGGGCACGCCGTAGGTTTCAGGAATCTCGCCGCCGAATTCATTGATCACCGCCAACCAGTCCTGGGGAACGGCTGACGAGCCGTGCATCACGAGATGCGTATTCGGTATGCGCGAATGAATCGCCTTGATGCGATCCACCGCCAGAATATCGCCCGTGGGCGGACGGGTGAACTTGTAGGCACCGTGACTCGTGCCGCAGGCAATCGCCAAGGCGTCTACGCCAGTGTCTGCAACAAACTGTGCCGCCTCTTCCGGATCGGTCAGTAGCTGGTCGTGACTGAGCTTGCCCGCAGCGCCAATACCGTCTTCTTCACCCGCCTCTCCGGTTTCCAGTGAGCCGAGACAGCCAATCTCTCCCTCAACCGACACACCGCAGGCATGCGCCATGTCCACGACCCGGCGGGTCACGCCGGCGTTGTAGTCGTAATCCATTGGGGTTTTACCGTCTTCACCCAGAGAACCATCCATCATCACCGAGCTAAACCCGAGCTGAATGGAGCGCTGGCAAACACCGGGCGAGGTGCCATGGTCCTGATGCACCACCACCGGGACATGGGGAAACTCGGTCATGGCCGCTTCCATCAGCGCACGGAGGAACGGCGCGCCCGCGTACTTTCTCGCGCCGGCACTCGCCTGCATGATCACCGGCGAGTCGGTCTGGTCCGCCGCCTCCATGATGGCGCGCGTCTGCTCAAGATTATTGACATTGAACGCCGGCACGCCGTAACCGTGCTCGGCGGCATGGTCCAATAATTGCCTCAAGCTGATCAGTGCCATGTGTGGTTCCTCTTTTGTCGTCAGTGGCGCTGGCTTATCACCTCGCGCTCGTTCACCTATGCGCGGGCTTTCAATGCCGCAACCGCCGGCAGTTCCTTGCCCTCAACATACTCCAGAAAAGCGCCGCCGCCAGTAGAGATATAGGATACCGCGTCGGCCACGCCAAACTGATCGATGGCCGCCAGCGTATCGCCGCCGCCCGCAAGAGAGAAAGCATCGCTCGATGCAATCGCTTCTGCCAGCACCTGCGTGCCGTTGGCGAAGGCCTCCTGCTCAAAGACACCGAGCGGGCCGTTCCATAGAATCGTTGCCGCTTGCTGGATGCGCTCTGCGATGCCTGCGGCCGTCTCCGGGCCCACATCCAGGATCATGTCCTGCTCTGTTACCTCGGCGGCGAGCTTCACCTGAGCCCGGTGACCCTCGTCGATGCCAGGCGCCACCACCACATCGAGGGGCAGGGGAATGTCCACCTGATCCATGAGCCGCCGGGCCGTCTCAATCAGATCCCACTCACAAAGCGACTGGCCCACCGGGTATCCGGCGGCGGCAAGGAAGGTGTTGGCGATACCGCCACCCACTACGAGACTGTCACACTGCTTGGAGAGCTGATCTAGTACTTCCAGCTTGGTCGACACCTTGGAGCCGCCAACCACCGCGAGCATCGGTTTTCGCGCCCCGGTCAAAGCACGCTCCAGCGCCGTCAACTCAGCGTGGAGCAGGGGCCCCGCGCACGCCACCGGTGCGCTGTGCACCACGCCATGCGTTGAGGCCTGCGCCCGATGCGCCGTACCAAAGGCATCCATCACAAACACGTCACATAGCGACGCATAGTCAGCAGACAGCGCAGCATCGTCGGCCGCCTCGCCGATATTGAAACGCACATTCTCGAGCAACACGACATCGCCAGGCAGCGGTGCAACCCGTCGCCACTCGGTCGCCAGCAACACATCACGCTCCAGGAGTTCAGCTAGTCGGCGGGCAATGGGCGCCATGGACGCCTCCTCGCTCCATTCCCCCTCGGTCGGCCGGCCAAGATGTGACATCACGATGACCGCGGCACCTTGCTCAAGCGCCGCCAGTATCGAGGGCGCCGCTGCGCGCAATCTCGCATCGTTAGTGATCTCGCCATCTCGCAATGGCACGTTCAAATCCTCTCTGATCAGCACGCGGCGACCGGACAGATCGAGCTCACTCATCAATCTCACGGTGTCCCCTCCGCCGCCGCGGGCTGGGAAGCGTTGACGAGCTGCTCCCATGCCAGCGCCACATCGATCATGCGGCTGGCATAGGCCCACTCGTTGTCGAACCAGATCAAGATTTTCGCGAGCCGGCCTGCCGCCACCTGTGTCTGCTGGGCATCCACAATCGCCGATGCCGCCTCGCCGGCGAAGTCACAGGAGGCCAAGGGCTCTAGAGAATAGTCCAATACACCCGCCAGGCTGCCCTCTGCCGCGTCCCGGAGTGCAGCATTGATGCTCTCAGTGTCGCAGGCGCGCTCCGTAGCCACCGTTAACTCGATCGCCGATACCTTGGTCGTAGGGACCCTGAGTGCGTGGGCAGACAGCTTGCCTGCCAGCGCCGGCAGTATGCGCTCGATGCCGACCGCCAGCCCCGTATCAACGGGAATGATCGACTGGGAAGACGCACGGGTTTTGCGCAAGTCCGTGTGGTGATAGGCGTCCAACACCGGCTGATCATTCATTAGCGAGTGGATGGTGGTGATCGTCGCCGCTTCGATGCCAAATGCCTGGGTCAACGTCGACAACACGGGCACCACCGCATTGGTGGTACAGGATGCCGCCGAGACAACGTCCATCTCAGCGGTAAGATCTTGGTCGTTCACACCAAAGACGATGGTGGCATCGACATCGGATTCAGCCGGGTGCGAAAACAACACTCTACCCGCGCCCGCATCGAGGTGTTGCTCGGCAGTGGCGCGGTCAGTAAACGCACCGGTGCATTCAAAGACCAGATCAATGCCTAACGCCTGCCAGGGCAGCGCCGACACCTCCGGCACATGGCTCAGGGGAACCAGTAACTGATCAATTGCCAACAGTTCCCCCGAGCGGGCGATGCGCCCGGGGTAACGTCCGTAATTGGAGTCGTAGCGTGCGAGGTGCACCACGGTATCGGCGTCCGCGATCTCATTAATGGCCGCAAGCTCCAGACGCGCGCGCGCATCGTCCCGTGAGTGGTAGACACGCAGGAGCGTTCTTCCGACTCGCCCAAAGCCATTGATCGCAAAACGCATGGTCAATCGAGTATCACGTCCTCGACTGCGGCCACCACATTGTCTGCCGTCAGGCCGAAGTGCTGAAAGAGTGACTCGGCCGGCGCAGATTCCCCGAAAGAAGACATCCCCACCACGCGGCCGTCGAGGCCCACATACTTGTACCAAAAGTCTGTGTGGCCCGCTTCCACCGCAACCCGAGCGAGCACATCGCTGGGCAGCACGGCTTCACGATAACCCGCCTCCTGCGCTTCGAAGACCTCGGCACACGGCATGGAAACGACTCGGACGCCCCTGCCTGCCTCAGTGAGACGGCCCGCGGCCTCGACTGCCAAGCCGACCTCGGAGCCGGTCGCGATGACAATAGCATCGAGGTCACCCTGCTCGCGCATCAGTACGTAGCCACCTCGATGGACTCCCTCCACCTGCTCTGCGTTGCTGACCTGATGGGGCAAGGTTTGACGGGAGAAAATCATAGCGGTGGGGCCACTGTCGCGGAGCAACGCCTGTTTCCAGGCAATCGCAGACTCCACGGCATCACAGGGTCGCCAGGTCTGAAGATTCGGCGTAGCGCGTAAAGCGGTTAGCTGCTCAACCGGCTGGTGCGTTGGGCCGTCCTCTCCCAAACCAATTGAGTCGTGGGTGAAGACATACAGCACCCGCTGACCCATTAGTGCCGACATGCGCACCGCATTGCGCGCATACTCCATGAAAATCAGGAAGGTGGCGCCATAGGGGATAAACCCACCGTGCAAAGCCACCCCATTCATGACCGCCGCCATGGCGAACTCTCTCACCCCGTAGTACACATAGTTGCCTTCGGGCTTCCCCACCGAAATCCCCTGAGCACCGGACCATAAGGTGAGGTTAGAGCCCGCCAGATCGGCAGACCCTCCCAACAACTCGGGCAGGTGGGGGCCAAGCGCATTGAGTGACTGCTGGGACGCCTTGCGCGAGGCCACGTCGTCCCCGGCGGCCATACAGGCGGCTATGTAGGCATCTGCCTGATCCGAGAAATCGGCGGGCAGGTCACCACGGAGACGTCTCAGAAACTCATCCGCCAAGTCGGAATGGGCGGCGCGATACGCATCGAAACCCTGCTGCCACTCTGCTTCCATCTCCGCACCGGAAGGTCGCCGATCCCAGGCCTCTCGCACCTCATCGGGGATCTCGAATGGATCATGGTGCCAGCCCAGCGCCTCGCGGGTGAGTGCAATTTCGTCTTCGCCCAGTGCAGCACCATGACAACTCTCGGTGCCTTGTTTATTGGGGCTGCCTTTGCCGATGACGGTTTTGCAACAAACGAGCGTAGGTCTGTTCACTTCGGCCTTTGCGGCCAGCAGCGCCGCCTCGACGGCGACGGGGTCGTGGCCGTCGATGTCGGGTATCACGTGCCAGCCGTAGGACTCGAAGCGTTTTGGCGTATCGTCGGTGAACCAGCCCTCGACCTCGCCGTCGATAGAAATACCATTGTCGTCATAGACCGCAATCAGCTTGCCCAACCCGAGTGTACCGGCCAAAGAGCAGGCCTCATGCGATACGCCCTCCATCAGACAGCCATCCCCCAAAAAGACCCAGGTATGGTGATCAATAATGGTGTGGCCCTCGCGATTGAATTGGGCCGCCAGCGTTTTCTCTGCCAGCGCCATCCCGACCGCATTCGCGATGCCTTGTCCCAACGGCCCAGTCGTGGTCTCAACACCGGGGGTATAGCCATATTCTGGGTGGCCCGGCGTCTTGCTATGGAGTTGCCGGAACTGCTTCAAGTCTTCGGTGGAGAGCTCATAACCGGTGAGATGCAGCAGGGCATAGATCAGCATCGAGCCGTGGCCATTGGACAGCACAAACCGGTCGCGATTGGGCCAATCCGGATTCGCCGGGTTGTGTCTCATCAAGCGATTCCACAGCACCTCGGCAATATCCGCCATACCCATCGGCGCACCGGGGTGGCCGCTTTTGGCCGCCTGCACGGCGTCCATAGCGAGGGCACGAATGGCGTTGGCCAGTTCAGTTTGAGACGGCATGGGGGCTCCGAAGTCGCGAGGAATGTATTTTCAGGGAAGCGAGATCATTGGGCAAATTTTCTAGCAGGCCAGTGGTCGAAGCCGTTGGTGCTAAGCAGCGCTACCCACGCCTCCCAACTTGCGTCGCATGCTACCCGATACTCGACATAAAAGCTTCTTGGCTTCACCCACCTGCTGGAAATCGCCAGCGCGAAAGTCTTGGCCAGAAATGTCAACATCGACTTCAGTATCTGGATGAGCTGGCACGACCTTTCTCGAGCCGGCCATAACCGGCCATCAGAGGTGTTAGCACCGCCTGACACTGGTCCATGCTCGGACTTCTTCAAATGCTGGTCGGCACTTGTCTTACTCCCACGCTCACCCTCAACTTTGGCAGGCAAAAAAAAGGGCCCCGGAGGGCCCGTTATCGATTAAAAGCGCAATCAGAACTTAACGTTAATCGCGAGATTATATCGGCGGCTCAACGTATCGAATGTAGACGGATACGTGTTACCACTGTTGTAGCCGGTTGCCCCGATAAAGGCACCTGTCAAAGGCGGATCCTCGTCAAAGACGTTTGAGATAACCGCCCGGATGCTGATGTTGTCGGTGATTTGATAACGCGCAGACAGATCGAATACATCGTAATCGCCGGTCTCGTTGAAGTTCACCGAGCCGAAATCAGCATCACGCTCGTCGGGCAATGTGCCAGAGAAAGCGGTATCCGTGTCGCGGTTCTCATACTCTGCATTGCTGATGAAACGCCACACCAAAGAGACATCCAGATTGCGCCACCCAATGGTGTTTCGCCAGTTGTACGTCAAATCTGGCTGAATGGAGACGCAGTTCGAGCTGTATAGGCCAACACACTCACGACTGAGTGACACACCCTCAACCGCTTGGAAAGTGGAGGTGTCTGTGTAGGCACCAGCAAAAGAACTCATCCAGCGTATCGAGCCAAAGTCATGGGCGTAGTTAACAGAGAAATCGACGCCTTTACCCTCAAGCTTTCCAGTGTTGGCAAGCTGCAGTGGCAGGCCGCCCACAACGTTATCGTCGCCACTCAAACCACCATCGATCGGCGATCGGATAATACCGGCACACGCAGGATTCGTTGGGCTTACGTTATCAAAACATAGGGAGATCGCATCGCTCTCTGTGGGGGTGGAGATTGCTTTGGTAACCTCGACTTCGTAGTAGTCCACACTGAAGCTTAGATTGGGAATAGCGCTCGGCGTTGCAACAAATCCGATGGTGTAGCTGTCGGACTCTTCAGGTTGGACGTTGAGATTTCCGCCCGTTGTGATGTTGACCTGGCCAGCAGCAGGTTGAGGAATAAACCCGATCGACGTCGCAGGAGCACCCTGTGCAATACAGGTGTCCAGCAAAGCGCCCGAGGGGACGAATCCACTGTTTGTGCCGTCATCGCCAACTGAAGCGCAAGGGTCTACTGCGAGGTTACCCAACTGCGTAATCACTGGCGCGAACAGCTCGCCAATGTTAGGCGCGCGCACTGCACGTGCAAACGTGGCACGGAAGCGCACATCTTGAGATGGGGCCCAGCTCAAACCTAATTTATAGGTGTCAGTGGAGTAGCCGCTGGCACCATCAGCTTTGACCTCGTAGTCAGAGTAGCGGTACCCAGCCTCCAGGGACAAATCTTCGACAAGTCGTCTGCCTTGGATCAAGGGCACTGCCACCTCGACAACCCCTTCCATGACATCGTAACCGCCTAGAATATTCGGGGCAGCAGAACCGCCGCCGCCGAGATCACCACTCTGCGACAGAAGGTCTGAAGCCTGCTCGCCCTTGTAATCGCGATATTCAGCGCCCAGCGCGAAGCTGATTGAATCGGATGCCGTTGGCAACTTGAAGCCAAGGCTACCCGTGAAGCTACCCCTAAGCTGCGTCATATCGAAAATAGTGGAGACGTTACTCTCGCCACCAGATAAAAACGCATTCATCTCGGGGGTAATTGATCCAGTAGGCCCGAACCAGTCGACCGGCACACATCCTGACGAGCTGTCGTTACAGCCATCCGGACCAGCCAATAGACTCTGGCGGAACCTCGACTTCAACCAGTAACCCTTCTGTACTTGCACCTGATCACTTTTTCCGTACGACCCCATCACGTCCCACTGATAGTTATCAGCGATGTCGCCCTTGAAGCCGAGCGAGAAATTGTAGTACCGCGCGGTGTACTCACTGATACGCGGTCCGCCTTCCACGTTCCGACGTCGGAGCTGCGTGTCGTATTCGAGGTAATTTGGATCACTTGGACCCGTCGCCGCACCTGCTGCATCACAAGCTGCCTGACTGAATTTAGGCGCATACACACCTTCTGTGGGATCAGTATCAAATGCACAAATCGCGTTACGTTGCGCATCAGACAAGAACGGATGGTTCAAAGCAACGGTGACAGAATCACCAAACGCGCCAGACGGAGCGATCAGCGTATTGACTGTGTTTTCGTTGAACAACGCTGTGGCGTAGACCTCGACCGAGTCCGAAATTTCGTAGTTGATGGTTGAGTAGAGGTTGTACGTTTCAAGCGGGGTTTGATAGACGTTAGAAGGGCCATAGTTGTAGGGCGTGAAGGCACTGCCAAACGTCCGGTCGTCCTGAACACCACCCAACGCCAAGTTTCCGTTGTCTGTTCCGGTCGGGTTAACGTTCCCCATGCGGGTGTTGAAGGAACCCAGGCCAGAACCACCCCGGCTACCGCTCCAGTAGAAAAGGACGTCCTCGCCATAGCGCCGATCGCCCTGATACACAGGTTCGATGTCGCGATATCCCAAGCTCAAGGTGGCATTACCGCGACCGTCGTCAAGGTCAGCGCCAATGGTGACCGCTAACGCCTTCTCTTCTCCATCGTTTTCGGAGGTCTCTCCCCAATCGGCATTGATTTCAATGCCGGTGAAGTTTTTCTTGGTAACGACGTTGACAACACCGCCCATAGCGTCGGCACCGTAAGTCGTGCTGGCGCCACCAGTCAGGACGTCTATGCGCTCTACCATCGCCATGGGGATGTTGTTGAGGTCAAAACGACCAGCCAGCTCCGACGGCGCGTAGCGAACGCCGTCGATCAAAACAACGTTACGGTAACTACCGAGGCCTCTGAGGTTGACGTAGGAAAAACCGCCGTTGCCGTTGTTGACGTTAGCCCCAATGCCGGGAACAACGCCCGGGACTTCCCTTAGAATTTCTTCCGCGTTCAGCGCCGCCTGCAGGTCGATTTCATCCCGCGAGACCACCGAAATAGGAGAGGAGCTAACGAAATTGGGATCTTTGATCAGCGTTCCCGTGATCACTACTTCCTCAATCTCCTCGTCTTGCGCAGATATAGGGCCTGCTGTCACGCTCATTCCAAGCGCGGCTAATACCGCACTGGCTAGCTTCAGCCTGCTGTGTCTTGGGTCGTTCATGAGTGTTTGCTCCTATTGGGTAGCTAATGCCTCCCGGCGGTATTGGCCCTCATGTGCTTCCTCGCCGAGTTTTCTCTTTTTTAACCGGGCTCTCTTCTGCGAAGAGCTCCGACGTGTCAAGGGCTACGCCTCACACTATTCGGTGAGCTGTCGTGACATTTTAGTAAATTTTTTATGACACTTCTGTGAATGTTTGCACCGTTACCGACACCCTGCAACTGTGAAAATTACATACTAGGAAAGAGCCAGTGAACAA
>CBFHIW010000016.1:0-18157 GCA_965656065.1 Luminiphilus sp.
CATTTGAGATTGATTCCGATGCGATTCGCCTCGGGCAAAGTAAACGCGTAGCCATGCTCCTTGGTGCTGCCGTCATCGAGTCTTTCGATGACGTAGATCACGAGCGAGTCGCGGGTAAAGTAGCCATCGTAGTTGTTGATGGGCCAATCGACGTTAAACAGTCGCAAGCCGAGGTTTCTACCATCTTCATCGACAAACCAGGTTTCAGCGCCCTGATCATGCAAGCTCAGGTTGTCGTAACGGGTGTAGGGGATGTCACGGCCACCACCCACCCCGGGGATATCGGCATAGCAGGTAAATTGCCTGGCTCTGTGAAGCTTCACCGCGGCGTCCTGGGCGCCGCGAGGGGTCCACCAGAACTGTTGCTCACCGAGGGCTAGCGCAGCGGGGCTGTTGATGCCCTCGCTGCACTCTGCGTCGCCTAGAGCGCTGAATTGTGCTGCATCTCGGGTCCACCAGATCGGGCAGAGCGATGTGCCGTCAGCATCGCTAATGTCCATACGCACGGCCCGTCGTTGATCATCCTCAGCGAGAGACCATCGCTGGTTCGACAGCACAGTGCCATCCGGTGCGCTCAGGGTGATGTCAAAGCCATCGCCCGCGGCCTCGATCAGCAGGTTATGGCGGGGCTGGGGGTTGTCGACTTTGCGCCGGCCATCGAAATAAGCCTGATTGGCGTTACTGTAAAAGCCCGGGAGCATGACCTCGATGACCTGAAGATCGCGGCTCCAGGGCGTGGTGTCCTGCCCTTGAGCAAAGCCTTGTCCCGCATAAGCCAGTGAGAGAAGCCCAATGAGGGTCAAGGTGGCGCTACTGAGGGTGCTCAGGGGGGATTGGCCGGTCATGGTGCTTGCCTCCGCATCGGTCAGACCCGTAAAGTACTAATGTTATATCTATAAAACAAAGGGGGCACCATGAGCGATGTACCGGTCCTGATTCGTCGCACCACCATGCTGGTGAACGACATCGAGCCATCACTGCAGATATACCGGGATATTCTGGGTATGTCGGTGCACTACGATGAGGAAATCGTGGTCTCAGGGGACGGTCTGCCCGCCGGCGAGCCCAATTCCCAGACCCGCCTCGTGATGCTCAAGTGCAAGGATGACTTCATCGGCATGCTGGGTATTCTCCAGTACATCGACCCGCCACTGCCCGAACCGCCACCACGGTCGAATCCGAATCGGGTGCGTATCGGTGAGTCCGTGTACGTGCTGCACCACGAAGATGTGAAGGGTGTCTACGAGAAGCTGCAAACTGTCCCCGGCATCGAGATGGTGTGTGAGCCGGTTGTCAGCGAATATCCCAAGCCTGATGGCGGGGTATTTCGAGTGTTGGGCATCAGTTTCTTTGACCCCAGCGGTTACTTTGTTGAAGTGAATCAGTTCGTATGAGCGACGCGGCATCGGACGCGCAACCCCAACAGCAGAGCAGTCTGGCCTATGGCTGGCTCACGGTGGGCCTGCTCACCATCGCTTATATCTTCTCGTTTATCGATCGCTACGTGCTGGGCTTATTGATTGAGCCGATCAAGGCCGATCTCGGCCTGACCGATACCCAGATCGGTCTGCTCCTTGGACCGGCTTTTGCGATCTTCTACGCCACCATGGGGCTACCCCTAGGGTGGCTCGCGGATCGCAAGAACCGTGTGAAGATTGTCGCCGTCGGGATCGCGGTGTGGTCGATCGCGACCGCGGCATCAGGGTTGGCGCGCAACTTTACGCATCTCTTCATCGCACGAATGAGCATCGGTGTCGGCGAGGCCACATTGAGCCCCTGCGCCATGTCGATCATCTCTGACAGCTTCCCGCCCGAGAAGCGCTCTCGACCGATCGCGGTCTATACCATGGCGCTCTCGGTCGGGGCAGGCTTTGCGTCACTGCTGGGGGCCGGGGTATTGACCTGGGCCAAGTCCGGGGGCTCCATTACGCTTCCGTGGGTGGGTGAACTGGTGCCGTGGCAGGCCACGTTCTTTATCGTGGGCCTGCCGGGCTTGGTCCTCTCGATGCTGTTTTTTCTGCTGCGCGAACCGGCGCGTTCGGGTGGGCCCTCGGCGGTCGGCGGCAGCCTGCCTGACATGCTCAAACACGTGCTGGCGCGCTGGCGGATGTATGGCGGTTTCGTCAGCGTTTTCTGCTTTATGACCATTGTCGCCTACAGCCAGGGCTGGGGTGCGGCGCTGTTTGAGCGGACCTGGGGCTGGGAGACCAGCTACTACGCGTCCATCAATGGCCTGCTGCTGATCATTTGCGGCCCGGCGGCGGTTTTGTCTGCAGGATGGTTTTGCGACCGCTGGATCGCTCAGGGTAAGCGCGACGCGGCAATGAAGATCGCGCTGTTTGGGGTGTTCGCCACGGTACTGACAGGCTTCCTGTTTCCCCTGATGCCCTCGGCCCCGCTGGCCATGGGGGTCTTTGCGCTCAACAACATGGGTATTGGCATGACCTCAGCGATGGGTGTGACCGCGCTGCTAAGAATCGCGCCGGGTCCGATCAAGGCCCAGACCGTAGCGCTCTACTACATGTGCATCAGTATGGCCGGCCTTTTTCTGGGGCCGACAGCGGTGGCGCTCCTCAACGATTACGTCTTTGGTGTGGAGGGCATCCGTTACTCCATGGCGGTGATTCCGGTGATTTTTGGTGTGCCGGTGCTACTTGGCTTGCGAGGGATCTTGGGTGCCTACGACAGCGGTATGACTGAACACGAGGGATTGACCTGAATGAATGCGCCACGACGACAGTACCTCGATAACACACCGGGGCAACTGCATGTGTGGCAATGGCAGGGCGACCAAAGTGCTTTGCCACCCATTGTGTGTTTGCCACCCGTGCCCTATGGCGGCCGGTTTTTCGACAGCTTCGCGCAAGCTTACGACGGTCCGGTGTGGAGCGCCGACCTGCCTGGTTACGGTTTCTCCGATGCACTGGTGGATCCGTCCACCGTCGGTGGGTACACCGATGCCATGACGCCGCTCCTGAACGCGCCGGGCCAACCTGTCTGGCTAGCGGGATTTCACTCGGGTGCGCTAGTGGCTATGGAAATGGCTAATCAATACCCGGAGCAGGTAAGCGGCCTGGTGCTGGTGGATGTGCCGGTGTTCTCGGGGCCCGATATGGCGGATCTCCGGGCCTCTTTGACCAAACCGCCTGCATATCTTGAGCAGGAGGACCCACTCAACGGTCTGTTCAAGGCGATGGTGGTGGACCGCCTCGATAAGGTTGCCTACCCGAGGGCGCTCGATTTGTTTTTTGATTTTGTGGGTGCGGGTGAGGCGAGAAACGCGGGTTATCACGCCGCAGCAAACTTCGACGCTGAGTCCGCAGCGACACAGGTCGCGCAACCTGCGCTCGTGATTGCGACCCACTCCAGTTTGCGCGATGGCACCTTACAGGTGGCTGAATGGTTACCTCAGGCGACACTGGTTGAGCGTGACGACATCACCATGCCGGCGTTTGAGCTGGGCGCTGAGCCGATAGCCAAGTTGACTCGAGATTTTGTCAGCTAGATATTGAACGCTTTCATAGCGCCTCTATCACCACCCGAGTTTGGTCGAACTCGCCCAAAGGCTTTGTGCCTTTCACTTCATATTTTCCCCGTAGCCGACCATCGGGTTCCCGTGACCGCGCTGTGACCTTAATATAGCCGGCCCTTAATCATCCTCAGGAGATGCCTAAATGCGAGCGCGTCTGATGCCCTCTGTTATGTGTGCGATAGCGGCACTGGTTCTCGCCGCTTGCTCGAAGGATCAAGGAGCCATTGCTGAAGGCGCGCTAAAGAGCGGCCGAACACTGGGTTTCGATCCTACTGAGCTCAATGATGCTGTGCATCCGGGAGACGACTTCTTTGGCTACGTCAATGGCAAGTGGGTATCCGAGAACGAGATTCCAGCCGATCGCAGTCGCTATGGCGCCTTTGACATGCTGCGTGACAAAAGCGATGAGGACGTCAAAGCGATCATTGAGGAAGCCTCGGCCTCTAGCAATGCCGTGGGTAGTGATGAGCAAAGAGTGGGTGACCTCTATTTGTCATTTCAGGACTTCGCCAGCCGGGATGCCGCCGGTATTCAGCCTCTGAAACCCTATCTTTCTGCCATCGATGCTCTCGACTCAAAGCTGGATGTATTTGCTTTTTTTGGCGTGGGGGCGCGGCTGGGTTTCAACTCACCTGTCGACATGTTCGCCTATGCGGACGCCAAGGATCCGGGTATTAACACCATGTATCTGGGCCAGGGGGGTATCGGGCTGCCTGAGCGCGAGTATTACTTCAACGATGACGACAAGAGCGAGTCTCTTCGCCAGCAATATAAGGCGTTGATTACCGATGCCCATGCGCTCGCGGGATTGCCACTTGAGCCTGAGGCAGTAGATGTCATTTACGGCCTTGAAGAGGCCATTGCGAGAGCGCACATGACCAAGGAAGAGACGCGTAACTTCGCAAATAACTACACTAAATTTGATCAGGGCGATCTTGGATTGTTGATACCTGATGTCGCCTGGGATCAGTTTCTCGGCGCCTTTGGTTTGCCTGAACCTGGTTATCTGGTCTCGGTCACAACGCCTTTTTTTGAAAGACTGGGGCCCATTCTCGATAAGGTTCCAGTGGCAGACTGGAAGTTGTATTTGCGATGGCAGGTCCTCAACTCGCAGGCCTCTCGTTTAACTCGCGCTTTGGACGATCGCAACTTCGAGTTCTATGGCAAAGCGCTTCGCGGCAGTGAAGAGCAACGACCTGATTGGAAGCGGGCTGTTGCAGTTGTTGACGCAGGGCTAGGGGAGCTAGTGGGTAAGGTATATGTCGAGCGGCATTTCCCCCCTGAAGCAAAGGAACGGATGGACGTTCTGGTCGCCAATTTAGTGAAGGCTTATCAGGACAGCGTCAAAGCGCTGGACTGGATGTCTGAGGAAACCAAGGCAGAAGCTTTAGACAAGCTCTCAAAGTTTGAGCCCAAAATTGGCTATCCAGAGACCTTTCGGCGATACGCAGGCGTGACGATCGCAAAGAATGATTACTTTGGTAATAGCATGCGCATCCGGGAAGCCAATGTTGAACGCGACATTAGTCGCCACGGTGGCCCCGTGGACCGCGACGAGTGGGGTATGAATCCGCAAACAGTGAATGCCTACTACACCCCCGTTCTCAATCAGATTGTTTTTCCCGCCGCTATTTTGCAGCCGCCTTTCTTCGACCTGAATGCAGACGAGGCGATCAACTATGGCGCCATTGGTGCGGTGATTGGACATGAGATTGGTCATGGCGTTGATGATCAGGGATCAAAGTTTGATGGCGATGGCAATATTCGAAATTGGTGGACGGATGCCGACAGGGTTGAATTCGAAAGCCGAACCGATGCATTGGTGGGGCAATATGACAGCTACTACCCCTTCCCGGATTTGCACGTGAATGGCACATTTACGCTGGGCGAAAACATTGGGGATCTGGGAGGCATTTCGATTGCCCTTAAAGCCTACCTCGATTCTCTGGAGGGTCAGGAGCCGCCGGTGATTGAGAGCTTCACGGGTGTGCAGCGGGTCTTCATCGGATTCGGGCGGGTGTGGCGCTCAAAAATCCGTGATGAAGCTTTGCGTGCTCAAATCGCTACCGATCCCCATTCGCCCGCTGTCTATAGAGCCAATGGCAGTGTGCGGAATGTGCCTGAGTGGTATAGCGCCTTCGGCGTTGGCGAGAGCAATGAGCTCTATTTGGCCCCCGAGGAGCGGGTCAAGATCTGGTGATGAGCGTCCCTTGGCCCACCCGCAAGAGGGCTAGGTGGTTGAAAGCCCGGTGAAGGATTTTGTTCATCGTTGCGAGTGCGTCAATTAGCGGGCCGGTTTAGTGCTGGGTTGCGAGGGCAGAAGGTGCGGTGCTTGAGCGCAGCATCCTTGTCTTCTTTATGACTTGACGCGCTAATCGCCTGTCATCATCGACTTTGCAGTTTTGTAGTCGGCCTTGCCATTCGGCGCTCTGGGAACGACCGGCACAACCAGCAGATCCCTCGGCAACTTGTAGCTGGCCAGCAGTTTGCGGGTTGCCTCAAGGATATCCCCTGCCTCTGCAGACCCGCCTTGCTCGAGCGACACGACACCGGCAACCCGGTTACCAAAGCGCTCGTCTTCCAGCCCGAATACCAGGGCGTCGGCTACATCAGCATGGAGCTTGAGTGCCTCTTCGACTTCCTCGGGAAACACTTTCTCCCCACCGGTGTTGATGCAGTTTGAGCCTCTGCCGAGCAGATTGATGGTGCCGTCTGCCTCGACCGTTGCCATATCTCCTATGAAGGCGTAGCGCTTACCGTCGACTTCTTTGAAGGTCTTGGCGGATTTTTCGGGATCTTTGTAGTAACCCAGTGGCACCATGCCGCCTTGGGCGACCATGCCGACCTCACCTGAACCGGGAACCACCTCACGACTGCCGTCGGGCACCAATACTTTTGCTACCGGTAGCAGCGTGAACTTCGCGGTCTCACTGGCGGGGGTGTCCTTGGTCATGATGGACTGACCCATGCCGCCCTCGGTGGATCCCAGAATATCGGCGATGGCCAACTCGGGTACGTGGTCGATGAGGCCACGTTTCACCTCGGTCGTGAACATAGCGCCCGAAGAGATCATCAACTTTAAGCTCGACGTATCCCAACGATCTGGTTCGGTCTCCAGCGCGCGCAGCAGCGGCTTGGCAAAGGCATCGCCCACAATAATGATTTGTGAGATGCGGTCGCGCTCGACCGTGCTCCAGACTTCTTCGGGCTTGAAGCCTCGGTTCTCCAACAACACAGAGGTGCCCCCCAGCATGTGTGGGAACATCAAGCCCAGCCAGCAGCCGGTGCCGTGCATGAGTGGTGGGCCAGACATCGCGACTACGGCCGAGTTGGCATCAACCATTTGTTTGGCCGCCGGCGCGAATCTATCTGCATTCTCGAAGGGGTCCAGGCCAATCATGGGGGGGAAGCCGCGCATGAAGAACTCGGTGAAGTCATCCAGCGGATACATCACACCCTTGGGCATGCCAGTAGTGCCGCCGGTGTAGAGCATGTAGATCTCGTCACCCTGGGGCTGGGTCCGCGCGGTACCCGAAGCTTGGGCAAGAAAGGTGTCATAAGCGATGCCATTGGCAGGCCCCATTGAGCCATCCTCGGCTGGACCGTCGTCTACGCAGATCATCGCTTTTAACATCGGTAGCCGACCGCAGATGCGCGCTACCCGGTCGCCGAGCGAGCTGTGGAAGACCAGAGCCTCAATATCGGCATTCTCAAGGAGGTAGTGCAGCTCCTCATCGAGGTAACGGTAGTTAACGTTGATCGGCACGCCGCCGATTTTCATAGCGGCAAAATTGGTTTCGGCATATTCCGGCGAGTTGTACAGATACATGCCCACTTTGGAGTTATGGCTCAGACCCGCATCGATCAAACCTTGTGCTAGACGCGCGGCGCGATCTTCATAGTCGTGCCAGGTTATTCGCCTTTCCCCTTGAATCAGCGCGATGTGCTCGGGCACCGCATCGGCGACAGATTCCCAAATCAGCGAAAAATGTGACTGCATGGTGTGGCCTCGTGCTTTTTATTCTCTGTTACGGCGATTCCGCTCAATCCGCTGGGTGAAAAGGGCAGGAATCCTCTTTTTCGACCAGATCGAAGGCGAACATGAACTTGGCGACCCCCGCCAAAATGCCACCCGCCAATCCCAGCTCTAGAATTTCAGCGTCGCTAAAGTGCTTGGCAAGTTCCCTGTGCAGCGCGGGATTCAGTGTGCCCTCGGGCTGTGTGAGAGCCAGTTGCTCTCCTAGCGCCAGCACCGCCTTCTCGGCGTCAGTGAACGGGCCGTTCTTGGGGTCATCAAACGCGTCAATCTGTTCTTCGGTGAGCCCAGCGGCCAGTGCGTCGCGGCGATTGCCCTGATTACAGAAGCGGCAACCGTGCAGGGTGGAGAGTCTGAGTCTTAAGAGCTCCTTGTAGGGTTGCGCGACGGTACCGCCCCGGAATACCTCACCGTAGAAAGAGCCCACGTACCAACGATACAGATCAGGATGATTGGCGAAGACCTCAAAGAATGTGGCGTCCCCGCGGAGCGCCATCGACGCCTCCCACGCCGAGGCGATGTCCTCCGGCATTTCAGAGGCATCGATTCGCTTCAGCGCGGGTTCAGGCTTCATTTTTCTGTCAGACCATGGCCTTGAGTTGCTCGTCTCGGTAGCGACCCAGCAGTAGCAGCGCCAGCGAGCAGATGATGAAACCCCACATGGAGTAATAGAGCGCCTGATCGTAAGACCCGGTGTTGCTGTACACCGCACCAAAGGCGGCGGGCCCGAAGCCGGCGCCAAGGCCAAACAACGCGTAGAGGGCACCATAAATGCGCGCGTAGCTACGCACGCCAAAGTAACGCGACACCAAATAAGCCAGCAGGTCGTATTCGACGCCTGCCGCCACACCCAGCAACACGATAGCAATGACCATCTGACTGTAGGTGGGGTCGGCGCCGGCAAACATCATCATGGAAATCGCCGGCATAATCATGAGTGCGCAGGCGATCGCGGGTGCCCAAATAAAGTCCAGTAGGTAGCCCGCTATTAACCGGCCGGCGTAGACCGAATAACCCAAAAAGCTTGCCAATAGGACCGCGTCAGCACGCTCAAAGCCCTTGGAACCCATCATCGTTTCGAGATTAGGAATGGGCCCGCCGATGGCGAAGGACAGGGGCAGGAAGATGGCGCCCAGTAACCACAGCCGCCAGTCTTTTAGCGCCTGAATGAAGGTGAACCCATACTGTTGCATGGTGCTGCCAGTCTCGCGGCTGAGCGCTGCCAGCCCTTCAGCCCGCTTGGCGACTTTAGCTTTAGGGTCGTCCACGTCATGGAAAGCAAAGAGCGCTATCGGCAGCGCCACAATGAGTGGTAAGAAGCCGATGCCCACATAGGCCATCCGCCAGCCATAGGCATTAATCAGCTCTTCAGCGATCAACTTGGCGACGGCGCCGCCAATGCCGGTGCCCACCAGTGCAATCCCCAAAGCAAGGCCGCGTTTCTCATAGAACCAGCGTGAGATAGCCTTGGTGAAGGTGATGGGCAGGGTGCCTGCGCTGAGCGCTGATAGCAGTCCCCAGAGGAACAGGTACAGCGTGTGCGAACCGTTGTTAAGTGAGAACAGCATCATGCCCATGGCGAAGGTCAGCATGGAAATCAGTGCCACTTTCCGGACCCCGTAACGATCTGACAGGTATCCCGCCATCGGTGCGCTGATCACCGTCACGATACAAAAGGGCACCAAGCCGAACATGATCTGGTCGATACCCCAGCCGAATTCTTCAGCCAGAGGCTGCGCGAACACGCCAATCGTGTAGAAGGGCAGCGGCGACATGCCCAGAGAGATGCCGAAGGTTGATGCCAGTACGACCGGCCAGCCGTAGCGGAATTCTCGAAACTGCGAGGTATCAAATGCCATGCTGTCTTACCGCCTGATTATTGTTGTAGAAGGCGCCCCAGAGCGCCTGCGCTCCTGATCATACCTGTGGGGACCGAATGCCACTAGCCTAGGTGCGGCTTTCTGCGAACACAGGCGCTCGCAGATCTAGTCAGGGGTCGTGGCCGCGACGCTTTCTTCCAAATTTTGACGTCAAGTGGCGGCGTCATAGCCGATGCCTGCGGAGAGTTGGCGGGTTTTGACGTGTGAGGGCGTTTTGCCGCAGAGGGCTCAGTTCAACAGTCGTCCGACGGCGCGCGAGATCGCGACCTCTCCCTGATCAAAGTAGGCGTCATGGTTCTCCTCGATGCTGTCGAGGTCATAGAGGTAGTTGACCATCATCCCCGCTGACTGCTGCAGCCCCTTGTTGCTCAGATCCGCCGCCCAGTGGATGGCATGCAGGCTGGCCCCGTTGCCCAGGTGAAAGCGCGCAACGGGATCCAGTGCCAGATGCTGGGCGCGCTCTTTGACGAGGTATCGGGCACAGAGTGCGAGCGCGGTTTCCCAGCGCGGGTCGGTGGTATCGGTACCATGTACTTTGGCCAGTGAGCGAAGCTCGTGGATGTCGAGATCTGGCGAGCCCTGCGGTGAGGCGAGCCACTTGCAAAATCCGGGCACTGGCGAGAGCGTCACATACCGCTTGGCCTTGGGGTAGCGTTTACCGACCTCTTCCACGACCTGTTTGATCAAAAAGTTGCCAAAGGACACCCCGGCCAGCCCCGGGTGGCAGTTGCTGATTGAATAAAAGACCACAGTGTCGAGATCTTTCTGGTCAGCGGGTTCTGCCGTTTTGTCGATGAGCGGGGCGATTGCGGTGGGGATACCCGAGGTAAGCGCCACCTCGACAAAGACGAGCGGATCGTCCGGCATGGCCGGATGGAAAAAGGCAAAGCACATGCGGTTCTCGCGAAGCCTTGAACGCAAATCGTCCCAGCCCTGAATGGCGTGCACCGACTCGTACTGAATGATGCGCTCCAGCACCGCCGCCGGTGAGTTCCAGTCAATAACGCGCAACTCCAGAAAGCCACGGTTAAACCAGGACACAAACTGGTGTTTGAGGTCGGTATCCACCCGTTTGAGTTCGGGGCGGTCCGGAAGCAGTTGCAGCAGGGCGCCGCGCATCTTTACCAGCACCGAGGTCGCATCAGGCGCCATATTCATGCGCCGGAACAGTTTGACCCGGGGTGCTTCGATCGCCTTGCCTAGCGTTGTCAGTTGCTCATCGGAAGGATCTGTCTTGTAGGCATCGGCGGCGGCAACGATCCCTTCAGGGTCGGGATCGAAAGCATCGCCCAGCGCCTCGAAAAAGAGGGTTCGGTTGGCGGCATCGAGCGCCTGATAGTCAGCAATGACTTCGCAGGCCAGCGCAAGACCCGAGGCTTCGCCGCGGTGATGAAGCAACTGCCGGCATTTGGCCAGTAGGTCACCCGACGGGGCCTCGGCCGCTGCCTGACGGCGGCGCGCCAAAATGCCCTTACCTGCATTAATGACCGAGCCCAGCAACCCCGCTAATCCGGTGCCAGACTGACGTTGTGCGTCGATGGGCGGTTGTGCGTCTGCGGACATCCTCAGTACCAGCTAGATCCCTGTGCTCAATCATATCGATTCGTACTACACGGCTCTAGCTTTTTGCGATGAGAAGGTCACCGGTGTGCCACAGATCGTCCCGGGATTAGGGCACAATGGCTGCTAAGTACCGAGATCCTGATCGCTGGGGAAAGAGTGTTCAATCAGTGTTGACGACGATAGACATCGCCATTGCGGCGGTTTATGCGCTGGCGTTGTTTGCCCTGGCGCAATGGGTGTCTCGCGATGCCGCAGGTGATCGGCAGGACGCACAAGGCTATTTCCTGGCTGGTAGAGCATTGCCGTGGTGGGCGATTGGCGCCTCCCTGATTGCCGCCAACATTTCGGCAGAACAGATTATCGGTATGTCCGGATCGGGCTACGCCATTGGTTTGGCGATCGCTTCTTACGAGTGGATGGCTGCGTTTACGCTACTGCTGGTGGGCAAGTTCCTGTTACCCATCTTTTTGCACACGGGTATCTATACGATGCCCCAGTTTTTGGCCCAGCGTTACGATGAGCGGGTCAAAACCGTCATGGCAATATTCTGGTTGGGCGTCTATACGCTGGTCAATCTCACTTCCATTCTCTGGTTGGGTGCTCTGGCAATGAGCACCGTCGCAGGCGTGGATCTGACCACCGGCTTGGTCTCACTGGGGCTGTTTGCGCTGGCTTATTCACTTTATGGCGGGCTGAGAGCGGTTGCCCTGACAGACATCGTTCAGGTGATCTTGCTGGTCATGGGTGGGGTCATGATTTCCTGGATACTCTTGGACCAGATCAGCGAAGGGGCCGGACCTATTGCGGGTTTTGTGTCCCTATCCGAGCAGGCCTCCGGCAAATTTCACATGATTCTGGATCGGGATCATCCCCACTATGTCAGCCTGCCCGGTCTATCGGTGTTGCTTGGCGGTTTGTGGGTGATGAACCTCTCCTACTGGGGGTTCAATCAATACATCATCCAGAGGGCGCTGGCTGCAAAGAATGTGGCAGAGGCACAAAAGGGAATAGCGTTCGCCGCGTTCCTGAAGCTACTCATGCCACTCATTGTGGTGCTGCCTGGCATTGCGATGACAGTGCTCTCACCCGAATTGTCGTCCCCGGATCAGGCCTATCCCTCCGCGATGACCTTATTGCCGATGGGAATCAAAGGGCTCGTCTTTGCCGCGCTCCTCGCGGCGATCGTCTCTTCGTTGGCTTCCATGTGTAACAGTATTTCCACGATCTTCACCATGGATATCGCTCCGACCTTGGGGTTGCGTAGTGACGACGGTGCCCTGCAAGTGCGCAGAGGCCGCAGGGTGGCGGTGGTTGCCATGCTGATTGCGATGCTCACGGCCCGACCATTGCTCGGCAATTTCGAGCAGGCGTTTCAGTACATTCAGGAGTTCACTGGATTCTTCACGCCCGGTATCGTTGCGATCTTCGCTCTGGGTTTATTTTGGTCGCGAACCACTGCGACAGCCGCGTTGCTCTCGGCATTGGCCTCGGCCTTGCTCTCACTCTTGCTCAAACTGGTATGGCCAGAGCTGCCATTCATGGACAGGGTGGGCCTAGTGTTCTGCTTGTGTCTGGTGATTGGCATCGCGTGGTCTATAGTGAGGCCGTCATCGCGAGGCGGCTTTGTCGACCCTGCAGGTGTCAGTTTCGACACCACTCAAGGGTTTAATCTCAGTGCGCTCACCGTCACGCTCATCCTCGCCTTTTTTTACACGGTGTGGTGGTAGTAATCGGAGCGTCCCGTCATGACCGAATTGTCTGAATCGGATTGGGTGCTGCTGGCAGATATGGGTGGCACGCACGCGCGCTTTGCCTACCTGAAGCCGGATGATCCGGTGCCGCAACTCATTGGCGTCTATACCGCTAAGACTTGCCCACAGTTTGAAAAGGTCATGGACCAGCTTTGCACTTCGATAGAGCAACTCAAGCTGCCACTGGGCCGGCTGGCACGCATCTGTCTTGCGGTAGCGGCGAATCCTTCTGCTGACGAAATTGTGCTCACCAATAACGCATGGCGTTTTCACCGCATTGAGCTGTCTCAGACTCTGGGTTGCGCTGACATTCGTGTGATCAATGACTTTGCGGCGGTGGCGCGATCCCTTCCACTCCTAGAGCCTAAAGACATAGTGCAAATTGGAGCCGGGGAGGCGCAAGCGGGGGGCGTGATGGTCGCCATCGGGCCCGGGACGGGAACGGGTGTCGCCAGCTTGGTACTTGATGGAATGGGTGAGCCGTTGGTAGTGCCGGGAGAGGGCGGGCATGTGGATTTTGCACCAGTTGGCGATATCGAGATCGCCGTGCTCCAGTACCTGCGGGGCCAGTTTGAGCGAGTATCGATCGAAAGGCTGTTGAGTGGCGACGGCCTCCTCGGCCTGTATCGCGCACTGTGTGATATCCATGGGCACGGTATTGCGTTGTCCACACCCGAAGCGGTCGGCAAGGCCGCTCAAGCTCATAGCGACCCTATGGCGGTAGAGGCAATGGCTGTATTTTTCGCCGTGTTGGGCTCGGTCGCAGGGGATTTGGCGTTGACACTGGGTGCGCGCGGAGGAGTGTATATCGCAGGCGGTATTGTGCCGCGCTATGTTGAGCTTCTGCGGCACAGCCAGTTCCGCTCGCGCTTTGAATCAAAAGGGCGCTTTGCCGAGCACAATGCGGGCATTCCAAGCTTTGTCGTGACCCACCCCAATCCGGGCTTGTTAGGCGTCGCGTGCTTGAGCAGTGACACCTAGCCTTGCACTGAGACCTCACTGTGAGTTTTTGATGTCTGCGAGCATGGCATACACCAGCGCGCAGAGCATAAACAGCATCACAGCGGAAAACGGGAGCGCACCGATAATCATCACCGAGCGCAGCGCGTCCATACCGCCGGCAAAGAGCAAAGTGATAATCACCAAACCCAATAGCACGCTCCAGAGCACGATATGTCTGGGGCGTATGCCATCTGTCGCGCCGCCCGTGACAATAGTGTTAATGACCAGCACCGCTGAATCCGCTGAGGTGACCAGATAAGTAATCAGCAACACCACGCACAGGATTGAGACCGGCAGCACCCAGCTTGCGCTAAAGAGACTGTCGACGGTTGCAAATAGCTGTGCAGAGAGGTCAGCACCGATAATCTCGCCATTGGCAATGCCGCGAAGTTCAAGATCAAGCGCGGTACCGCCAATGATGCAGAACCAGGCAAAGCACATCGCAGAAGGCGCGATGATAGCCCCCATCACATACTCCCGTATCGATCTGCCCTGAGAAACGCGAGCGAGGAAGAGGCCGACAAAAGGTGTGAAAGCAATCCACCACGCCCAATAGAAAATGTTCCAGGAAGCTTGCCAGTTACTCAGTGCTTGAGACATTTCGGTCTCGCCACCACTCCAGATTGTGAAAGACATGGCAGGTAACCACCGAACATATTCTGTCAGGCCCGAGACAAACATCTCTCCGGCGAATACGGTTGCGCCAAAAATCACAAAGATGAGGAGCAGCAGCCACGACAGCGCCATGTTGAGATTGGAAAGCCATCTGATGCCGCGACCGATACCCGAAAGGGCAGAGAGCATGGCCGCGAGCGTCAGGAAAATGACCGCGAGTGATAGTGCTGTGAGGCTGGGCTTGCCGTTGGTCACAAGCCAAGACCAATCCGTTATTTGGTGGAGTCCGAAGGTGAGCTGATTGACGCCATACCCGATTGTGACGCCGATACCGATGATGGTGGCAAGAATCGCTGCCGCATCGACCACCGCGCCGACGCGCCTGCCTGCTTCCGGACGAAGCACAGCGGTAAAGGGTGAGCGAATAGTGAGTGGCATGTCTCGTCTATAGGTGAAGTAAGCGAGCGACATGCCCACTATCGCGTAGCAGCCCCAGGGCGTAAGGCCATAGTGCAGTAATGTCCACTTGTAGGCGGCGCCCAGGTTGTCTCGGTCGAGAGCAGTGGTGGTGCCCATGATGACGTCGGGGTTGTTAGCAAAGTGCGCGAGCGGCTCGGCGGTGGAATAGGTCAACATCCCGACCCCGATTCCCGCGCCAAACATCATTGAAAACCAGGCAAACCGACTGAACTCGGGCGCGGAGTCATTTGCTCCCAGGCGTATTCGACCGGTAGCCGGTATGAGGGCCAGTAGAAGGCTCATGACCATGAAGGTGGCTGAGGCGTAGACGTACCAGCCTCGGAAATGGCCTATGGTGCCGGACTGAATGTTCATCAGAATGTCGCCGGCGTTGCTGGCCAGCGATGCCCATAACACGAGGCTGACGACAATGACTTTCACGGCGATCGCCACCCAGCGGTTCTGGCCGGCATAGAAACCGGTGCTTTCGACCCGGGTGATGAACTCTGGCATTAATTCTCCTGGAGAGCGGACTGACTGATCAGTCTGGTGGGCGGCCCCACCGAGAGTCTGCGGCTGATCGCGCGCAAGCTTTCTCGTAACGCGGTTGCGGTCGAGAGCTCGGTTGCATTGGCCCAGTCACCCAACGACGCTGCGAGCGCCGCATCCTGCCCCTTGTTTTTTAATGTTATTGCTACGGCATGGAGTGTCTCATAAAGCGCTCCCAACGTCTCATGCTGCTCAGGATGGACGCGCAACCACTGATCCAGATACGCAAGGCTCACTGTGGGCTCCGAGGGCCAGGTAACGGGAAACTGTTGCTGCGGATTGAACAGCCCGCCTTGATTGGCCATCTCGGCGGCGGCGATTTCATTGGTGCTGAGGTGCTCGCTGGGCGTGAGGGCGAAGACGTCGATACCGCGAATGATTTCAGTGCCATATATCCGCCCCTGATACCAATAGGTCGACCAATAGCCGCCGGTGACGAGGTCTGTGTCGTCGATTGGGCCACGATCAAAGTACGCGATTTCAAACGGGTTAGTGGGGTCGGTGAAGTCGATGATGGAAAGCCCGCCTTGGTACCAGGCCTGCACGAAAATATCGCGGCCCGGCACGGGAATAATGGATCCGTTGTGGGCCACGCAGTTCTCTGTTTCTGCCTGCGGCGCCGGCATCTTAAAATGGCTGCGGAAGACCAGTTTGCCGTCAACGATGTCGTATATGGCATCTGCGCCCCATGTGAGCGGGTCGTAGGTTCGACATCTTGGGCGGGTGCCACCCCCCCACTCATCGGTAAAGAGCACTTTGCTGCCATCGTTGTTGAAGGTGGCGGAGTGCCAATAGGCGAAACCCGAGTCGCTCACCGCATCAATGCGCTCGGGTGCCCTCGGATTGGTAATATCGAACAGAATCCCGTTACCTGAGCAGGCCCCCGCGGCCAAATTCAGGCTCGGGAAGACAGTGATGTCATGGCACTGATCAGTTCGGTAGGTTTCCTGCGTGTTTTCTCCGTGATCGCCGCCGCGCCAGAGCCCAGCCAGTGCGCCGGTCTCGGGGTCGGCAAATACCGTCGGGCTGTCGATGATGCGCGACGCTGCCGGGTTATCGACCGGTATTTCGATCACATCAATCCGAAACAAGGCAGTGCGATCATCCCCCGGTGATTCATCGAAGCATCCCGGCAGTTCCTCCTCATCACGAACCCGGGAGATACCCGAGTTGTAAACAATCAGCTTGCCGCCGGCGTCAGGTCCGGACACCACCGAGTGCGTATGAGATCCACGGCAGGTCTGCACGGCGCCGACTTGCTTGGGCCGGGTCAGATCAGAAATATCAAAAATACGCAGGCCGCGAAAACGGTCTTCGCTGATCTCGTCTGTGACACCTTCCAGACCGCAGTCAACGCGGCCGCGAGTCTCCTCAACAGACATGATCAGTAGGTCGTCGACGATCGAGACGTCGCCCTGACCACCCGGGCAAACGACAGACGCGGTCAGGTCCGGATGACCGTCGTCACCCAGCGCGTAAATATTGAAGCCGTGATAGCTGCCCGCGACCATGATGTCGTCGCGAAAAGCGACGTCGGTATTGGAGAAGCTCAGCAGGGGCGAGCGGGGATAAGGTGTTTCGTCGGCTTCTGTCTCATCGTCTTCGGAGGCGTTGTCCTCTGCTCCTGCCATAGCCTCCGTGATCATGTCATCGGAGGCGTCAGTGCCTTCCTCGCCATGTTGATCAACGGGGGTCTGTTGCTCCTCGGCGAATGCTTCATCTGTTGTTGTCTCGACTGCCGTTGGCAGAAAACGTTCGGGGGGCAACTCAGCAGGGTTTGCGGGGTCGTAGAATCCCGGTGGCTTGGTGAGTACGGCGACTTTGCGGAGATTCCAGATGGCCTCTTCGGCGTCGTAAAGGCCGGCAGCGAGACTGGCCCGCGGGTCGTCCGAGAGACCCAACAACAAGCCGTGCATAAGCTCAATTTCTTTCGACTGATCGTTGGTGACATCTGTCGTGAACTCAAAGAGCGTTGGGTCGTAGGCGGAACCCGGCTGTTCCATGAGCGCCTCGACCATCTCGATCGCGCCCTCATGATGCGCAATCATGAGTGACAGGAACTGACGATCAAACGCGACGCCGGAGGCGTCAGCGAGTGCGGCCATCTGCGCTTCGGTAGCCATGCCTTTCATAGTGTGGTGACTAGCGTGCGCGTGGCTTCGATCGACTGACTCGCCGCGGCTGGTAAGCCACTGCGACATGAAGGCGATTTCGTCCCCCTGCGCGGCCTCGATTTTTCCGGCGATCTCGAGGAGCTCGGGTGAGTTGGTGCGATCGGGCGCCAGCTGCGACATCTCCAGTGCCTGCTGGTGGTGGGGGATCATGTCGCGCATAAACTGCGCATCACTCGCCGTGTAGCGGGTATCTGCCACTTCAATCGCTTGCTCGGCTGTGAGTTCGCGGGGGAGTTCGCCGGGAGCACCGGGTTGGACGATGGGGCTGTTCGATAAGACGGGAAAGGCAATCAACGTCAGCGCCAATCCCGACAGCAATGCGTGGGACAGTGTCATAGAGAAAAAAGGTGTGAGTCAGATGGCGCGCAATCTACCAGATTATGGCTGGAGTCGCTCAGGAACCCCGCAGGAAAGACCGCAAATCTGCGGCGTGGGCGAGGCCGGCGGTACCGAGGGTGGCGGCCACCATCATGGGTGATGCGCCGGTCAGTGCCAGCTTCATGGCAAGCAGGAGCAGTGCACCTGACATGAGGTGGAGCAGCATGGGCGGTGAACCAGACGCGCCGGCGCGCCGGTGACGCCACAGCAACCAAAAG
>CBFHIW010000016.1:18167-45212 GCA_965656065.1 Luminiphilus sp.
ATGCCCAGCAGGATGATATCGACCAGCCGGGGAATAGACAGCCAGTCAGGCATGGATCAGGCCCGGGCCAGTCCCAGCAGTTGCGCCACGTCCTTGAAGAACACCCGAATGTGGGCGAAGGGGCGGCGCCGCACCAGCTTTTTGGTGGTGTAGGACTGCCAGGTCAGTGTCTGCACGTCCGGGTCGCGGCACATGGCGACAAACTTTTCGCGGCGCTTGTCGGTGCCGTACCAGAAGCGTTGCAGCAGCCCCAGTGCCCAAAAGACTTTACCGTGTAGTTTCATAAACCGCTTCCGCGCTTGGCCGAGTACCGCTGCATCACCGGTCTCTAAAAAGGCGTGCATGGCGTCAGCCGCCAGCCGCCCGCAGAGCATGGCGTAGTAGATCCCCTCGCCAGAAGCCGGCGCGACCACGCCGGCGGCGTCGCCCGATACCAGCACGGCGCGGCCATCGTCCCAGCGCTTCATCGGCTTCATGGGAATCGGTGCGCCTTCTTTGCGTTTGGTGGTCGCCTCGGTGAGGCCGACGTCCTCTCGAAGCGCGGCCACCGAGGCCTTGGCAGAGAAATCTTTGTGCGCGCTGCCCACGCCAATACTGGCGTTTCGTCCGTGGGGAAAGACCCAGGCATAAAAATCCGGCGACAACCGACCCTGATACCAGACGTCACAGCGATCGGGATCATAGGCATCCCAGTTCTGATCCTCGGGCACTTCGATGATTTCGTGATAGGCCAATACCCAGGGCGTCTTTTCGGCATCCGGGATGGTGGCCCGAGCGACACCAGAGCGTGCGCCGTCGGCACCGATCACGCTACGCGCCGTCACCGTTTCGGTGCGGGGGTTCTCGTCCTTGGTTTGATAGGTGAGGCTCACCAGGTCGCCTTCGTAGCACAGCGATTTGAATACCCCTGCCACCACATCGGCCCCGGCCCGGCCGGCACGATCTCGCAGCCAGGGGTCGAACTCATCGCGGTCGACCATGCCGACGAAGGTGCCATCGATCGGCATATCCACCGATTCACCCCGAGGAGACACCATACGGGCGGAGCGGATGCGTGCCTTGATGAGGTGGTCAGGAATATCAAATTCCTCGAGGAGGCAGGGCGGGATGGCACCACCGCAGGGCTTGATGCGAAAGCCGCGCTCGAGCAGCAAGACGTGATGTCCTTGGCGTGCGAGGTCGTGTGCCGCAGTGGCGCCCGAAGGGCCGCCTCCCACCACGATGGTGTCGTAGTCAGCAGTTGTTATTGTCATCTCATGCCTCCCTCTCCGGCTTCAGCCAGAGCGATGTCGCCAAAGGACGGCAGGTGATCACGCTGTCCGCCTCCCCAGTTGGCAATATGAATGTGGCGCGCCAGCGACGCGGCGACCAGGAACAGAACGCCCTCACAGGCGAAAACAAGGCCATATGAAATGGCCGGATCATTGAGCCAGTAGCGGGTGACATCGACTGCTACCGTGCCGAGAAAACCGCCGAGTGCAAACGCAATAGCCTGCGCCGCACCCCACAATCCCATGCGGATGCCTTCCCGTTTTTGCTGTCCTGCGCTGGCCAAGACCATCATGGCGCCAATCGCCGCCACGGCGAACCCGCCGTTAGCAGTGCCCAGCAGAAAGACATTGGCCTCTAATGACCAGGTGGGGCTGGTCAGGCCGCCCCAGCACAGCAGGAAAAGCGCCACCGCCGAGAGTAGGCAGCCACCTCTGATCCAGAACCGCAACAACGCCGCGCCATTCGATTTAAAGATAAGGGTGGAGATCGCCATCGCCGCCATGCCGAGCAACACGCCACCATGCTGTACCCCCGCGAGCTGGGTCGACTCCCCAGGTGTTCGACCGAATACCAAGCCAGCGAAGGGTTCCAGTATCAAATCCTGAGCGGAGTAGGCGAGCATCGACACAAAGACAAAGATCGTAAAGACTCTCGCCTGGGGATCTTGCCAGACCTCTGCCAGCGCGGCGCTGAAGGCGCCTTTCTCGGGCTGGGGCGTATCGGAGATCTTGGTCGCGTCGGGATGTGCTTTGGGCTCAATACCCCGGATGACCACCAACGTCACCATGATCGCCAGGACCGAAACGGTGCTGGTGACCAGCATCAGGCGCTCGGGGGAGTAGGGATCCAGAAAGTGCCCCGCCACGCCTGCGGTGACCGCGAAGCCAATGATCATCATGAACCACACGAGTGCCGCGGCAGCCGGCTTTCGCTCCGGCGCCACTTGTTTGGCAAGTAGTGCCAGCAAAGACGTGCCGGTGGCACCGGTGCCCACGCCAATCGCAAAAAAGCCGAGTGCCGACACGCACAGGCCCAGCCAGTACTGGCTGGGGATGAGTGTCGTGCCCAGTGCAGCGAGCACGCCGCCCAGACCGAGAATAAACATGCCGCCAATGATCCAGGGCGTGCGTCGGCCGCCCACATCAGAGCCATAGCCGATGCGCGGGCGCGCCAGCTGTACGACGTGATGAATGGTGACCAGAAAGCCCGGGATCGTCGCAGCCAGCGCCAGTTCGACCACCATGATGCGATTCAGCGTGGACGTGGTCAGCACTACGATCCCGCCCAGAGAGGTCTGTATCAGGCCCAATCGAATGATGTGCCACCAACTGAGGCCCCCTGAGGGTGTGTTCAAGGCAGTCATCATGCGAACCAGCCCCCGAGGCCAATGGCGGCGCTCATCATGCCGAGCACATACAGCGACACACCGGTCGCGTTGTACCAGGGCGCCAGTTGCTTGGGATCCGACAGCAGGCGCTTCATGGCCAGGCACTGGGCCACCGCCACTGCGCTCACTGCGGCGGCGTAGGGCGCGAGTTGCCATTGCACTAGCAGGGCAATGACCACCAGTTGCGGCAACAGCATGAACACGCAGGCGACTTTGGCTGCGCGCTCGCGGCCCAGTTGAGCGGGGAGCGAGCGAATGCCCATCTGCAAATCGCCCTCGACGCTTTTGAAGTCATTGAGGGTCATGATCCCGTGGGCGCCAATGCTGTAGAGCAGGGCGATGATCAAAATGGGTGTCGGTGGCAGATCGCCACCCAACACAATCGCCGCACCCGTAATCCAGGCCAAGCCCTCGTAGCTGAGTGCTACGGCGCTGTTACCCCACCAGCCATTCAGTTTGAGTCGCAGCGGGGGTGCGCTGTAGGCCCAGGCCAATAGCAAGCCGACAAAGGTGGCCGCGGCGACCCAGGGTCCGAGCATGAGCGCCCAGCTTTGCGCCACCAGTGTCCAGAGCATGGCGAACCAGAGCGCTGCGTTACCCGGCACCCGGCCCGAGGGAATGGGGCGGTGGGGTTCATTGAGCGCATCGACGTCGCGGTCGTACCAGTCATTCACTACCTGGCTGGCGCCACAGACCAGCGGGCCGGTCAGGGCGATGCCGGCAAGCAGTGACCAGCCACTGATACTTGTGCCGGGTCCGGCAGAAACCCACCCGCACAGAAACGCCCACATGGGCGGGAACCACGTGATCGGTTTGAGGAGCTCAAGCAGTGCGCCCGGTGACGCCCTGCCAACTGCTACGCTGACCGGGGCAGACTGATCCATGGCGCCATGGTGGCCGCCGATGGAAGGGAAGTCAATTTGTATTTACACAGTGAGTGTCAAATAAAGACGTCGGGTGGATATCAGGCCACGTTATCCTCAGAGTCGCCGATATCGAAGCGGCGCAGCTTGGTGTAGAGGCTTTGTCGGCTGAGGCCCAGCAATTCCGCGGCCGCCGCGCGATTATCCTGGGTGAGTTTCAAGGCCGCCTCGATGCACAGCGCCTCGATCACATCTGTCGACTCACGCACCAACTGCTTCAGCGGCACGCGGCCCACCCGGCCCGTAATCTGCTCGATGGAGCGAGGCAGATGCACCTCGGTGCTCTCCTCGGTGTCGATTCGCCGACTGACGTCGCGAATGAACATCAGGATCAAAGAGCGTCCGGATCGTTCGGTTTGCACGGCGGAAAGTTCAATATCGAGCCGCGTACCCAGCTCGGTGCGCAGTACGGAGCTGAACAGCTGCAGCGGTCTGTCAGGCTGGATGTTGCCCAGCAGGACATCGAGATCCACGATGGAGCGACCCAGCCAGCGGTCCGCGCGACGCCCCGTTGCTTGCTGCGCATCCTGAATACAGGCCATGTCGAGATAAGCCGTGTTGGCGGCGATCACCACGCCGTTGTGGTCGGTAATCAGAATGCCGTCGGGGGAGGTTTCAAAGCTGTCGCCCCCCAAACCCAGATCAGTTTGATTTTCGGAGAGTGACGCGAGGCGAATCAGCAGGCGCGTTTCGTTGCCCTGCCTGAGGCAGGTGAGACCAATCGATAGCGGATCGCCGTTACCGGTGGTGACTTGGCCCTGAACCACTGCCGTGGTGCTGCGCGCCTCGCGTTGCAGCTCGGTCAGTGCACGGGCGCCCTCATTATCGAGCCCCACCGGGAATACGCGACCCACCAGTGCGCCTTCCTCTAGCTTGAGCAGGCTGGTGGCGACGTTATTGGCTTCGAGCACCCGTCCAGAGAGGTCATCTACCACCAAAAAGCCTTCTGCCACCATGTCGAGCATCCGCCGGTAGCGCGCTTCAAGGCGGCGGTTACTCCAGTAGTCTTGTTCCAAGGTGCGCTGCGCATTCACCAACTGCTGCCGCAAGCTGGTCTCGCCTCTGAGATCCACGCAGGCGATCTCTAGCGTGTTGTTCTCAGTCTGGGCGCACAGCCAGCAACTCACCGGCACCGGTTCCTCGTCAGGGCCTGCAATCAATGCCACGTCTACCCGATGCGCATTGCCAGGGTCCGCCTGTGCGGTATTGAGCGCGGCTGCAGCGACCGCTTTGTCTGACTCGCGCACCAAATCCAGCCAGGGCCGCCCAATCATGGCATCCCGGGGGAGGTGGCGCATGCCGCTGTCTGAATTGACCGCCTGAACGGCGTGAGCGTCATTCAGCGTCAGGCGGAGATCGGCGAGGCTGGCCAGCAGGGTTTCGAGGCTATTTTGCGCAGAACTTGACACCTTTTCGGACTCCCAATGGCGAAGGTGTCTCGTTAGGTTGACACCTTGGGTCAGATACGGAGGAGTCTCGCACAGCTCCCGCGTCAAAAAAACCCCCCAATGGGCCATTTTTGCCGCATAAAAACGGGCCGTAAGTGTCTAAATAACTTCATTTTAAATTTGTAAAAAAGGTTTGACAGTCACAGGCCATAACCCTACTCTGATTTTCATAATAAGTGCCGTAGTGCCTGCTGCGGCTGGAGGTTTGCATGGGCATGGGTCAGCCGTTCAACCATCGGCAGAAGCAAACGTTATATACCCCGGCAGAACGCGCACGTCGTGATGCCACGGTGTGGACGTTGGTGCAGGGCATTTTGGCGCCCCTCCAGTTTCTGGCGTTCGCCATCAGTCTCTGTCTGGTGATTAATTTCCTGTTGAACGGTGTGGGCTTCACTGCCGCTACGGTCTCGGTAGTGGTCAAGACATCCTTGCTCTACGCCATCATGGTCACCGGGGCGGTCTGGGAGAAGGTTGTCTTCGGTCGCTACCTGTTCGCCCCCGCCTTCTTCTGGGAGGACGTGGTGAGCATGTTGGTGATGGCGCTGCACACCGCTTACGTGGTCATGTGGCTGGCGGGGTGGGGCACGCCGACCGAGCAAATGTGGGTAGCGCTGGCGGCCTACGCCAGCTACGTCGTGAATGCGCTGCAGTTCTTGCTCAAGTTCCAGGCAGCAAAGCAAACCTCGGTTGCCGATCTTGGCGCGTCGCCTACAGTGATGGGTGCGCAGGGAGCGCTCGAGTCGTGAGTCAGGTGATTGCACGGGCCGACGCCGAGACGCTACCCCAGGTCACCACCGAGCGGGGTGAGCGCGCTGTTTTCTGCGGACTGACTTCCATCATTTGGCTGCACCGCCGGATTCAGGACGCGTTCTTCCTCGTCGTGGGGTCCCGCACCTGCGCCCACCTGTTGCAGTCCGCGGCGGGCGTCATGATTTTTGCGGAACCACGTTTTGCAACAGCGATACTCGGTGAGCGCGATCTGGCCGGCATGGCGGATTGTCATGAAGAACTCGACCGGGTGGTTTCAGAACTGTTGACGCGCCGCCCGGATATTCGGCGGCTGTTCCTCGTGGGTTCCTGCCCTTCCGAGGTGATCAAGCTCGACCTTGCTAATGCGGCTGCTCGTTTGCAGGGGGTCCATGAGAATCGGCTCCGCATTTCCGCCTTCAGTGGCTCGGGTATCGAGACCACGTTCACCCAGGGCGAGGATCAATGCCTCGCAAGCATGGTGCCCGACCTGCCTGTAGCGCCGGAGGGTACCCAGCGCCTGATGGTGGTCGGCACATTGGCCGACATTATCGAAGAGCAGTTCCGCCGCCATTTCGCGCAGCTCGGCATTACCGACGTGGACTTTTTCCCGGCGGCGCGGGCTGACGATTTGCCGCCGGTGGGTCCGGGCACCCGTGTACTGCTCGCCCAGCCCTACCTCAGTGACACCGTGACAGCGCTCCGTAAGCGCGGTGCGAAGTTGGTGTCTGCCCCTTATCCACTCGGCGTCGAGGGCACGCTCGCCTGGTTTCAGGCCGCCGCGGCGGAATGGGGTCACAGTGCCGAGACTGTGCACGAAGCCCTGGCCATCCCGATGGCGCGTGCGCATAAGTCACTCGCCAAAGTCCGCGAGTCGCTCCAGGGGCGCACTATCCACTTCCTGCCCGATTCCCAGTTGGAGCTCCCGCTCGCCCGATTCCTGCGAGATGAGTGCGGCATGTCACTGACGGAGGTGGCCACGCCATTTCTGGACCAGACGCTGATGTCAGAAGAGCTGCGGCGGCTCGGTCGCGACGTGACACTGGTTGAGGGGTCCGATCTGGATTCGGCGCTGGCGCGGGTCAGAAACCATCGGCCCGATCTGACGGTTTGCGGGATGGGCATTGCGAATCCGTTAGAGGCCGAGGGTCTGCGCACCAAGTGGTCGATTGAGCTGATCTTTACGCCCATTCAAGGCTTCGATCAGGTCGCCGATCTCGCTGGATTGTTTGCCAGACCGCTCGTGAGAGAGCGTCAGCTGGAGGTGGGTTCATGGAGCTGACACTTTGGACCTATGAAGGACCACCGCATGTCGGTGCGATTCGTATCGCTGCGTCCATGCGCGATGTGCATCTGGTGCTGCACGCGCCGCAGGGTGATACCTATGCCGATCTGCTGTTCACGATGATCGAGCGCGAGGGTCGTCGACCGCCAGTGACCTGGACGACTTTCCAGGCGAGGGATCTGGGTAGCTCCACTGCGGAGATGGTGATCGAAACCCTCAAGGGCGCCTGCGACCGCTACCAGCCTCAGGTGCTGTTGGTGGCGGAGTCCTGCACGGGTGAGTTGATTCAGGATCAGCCTGGTGCGCTCGCCAAAGGTGCGGGACTCAGCGCGCCGATTATCCCTATCGAGATGGCTGCTTACACGCGCAAGGAAAACTGGGGCGCGAGCGAGACGTTCTATCAGCTGGTGCGGGGACTGCTGGCCGCGAGGGCACCCAAGCCCGATGAAGAGCGTCCAGCGCGGCCTGCCGATCAGCCGCCCTCGGTGAATTTGATTGGTCCGACCAAGTTGGGTTTTCGCTGTCGTGACGATGTCACGGAGATTCGTCGTCTGCTTGAGAGCATGGGCGTGCGGGTCAACGTGGTCGCGCCACTCGATGCGACGCCCCATGATCTGCTGAGAATCCCCGAGGCCGATGCCAACGTGAATCTGGCACCCGAGGTGGGCGAGCTGACCTGCGATTGGCTCAAGCGCCAATTCAAGCAGCCAATAATTTCAACGGTGCCGCTGGGTTGGGGCGCCACCCGGGATTTCATTGCCGAGGTGATCGATACGCTGGTGCTCGATCTGGATGCCGATGCCGTTGGCAAGAGCCGCCTGCCCTGGTACAGCCGTTCGGTGGACTCGACCTATCTGACGGGTAAGCGGGTCTTCATTTTTGCCGACGGAACCCACGCAATGGCCGCCGCGCGCATGGCGCGGGATGAGATGGGTTTTGAGGTGGTGGGTCTGGGTACCTACAGCCGGGAGCGCGCCCGCGATGTGCGTGCGCTGGCGACCGAGTATGGGCTAGAAGCGCTCATTACCGACGACTATCTCGCTGTCGAGCGGGCGGTCACCGAACTGCAGCCGGAGCTGGTGCTGGGCACGCAAATGGAGCGCCACATTGCCAAGCGTCTGGGTATTCCCTGCGCGGTGATATCGACGCCTGCCCACGTTCAGGATTATCCGGCGCGCTACTCGCCGCAAATGGGCTTTGAAGGCAGCAACGTCATTTTCGATACCTGGGTTCACCCGTTGATCATGGGTCTGGAGGAACACCTGCTCACCATGTTCCGCGACGACTTTGAGTTCAACGACGGCGCGGTACCGTCGCACCTGGGTGGTGAGGGCGGCGGTGGTGCACAGCAGCCAGATAATGTGACCCCCATGACACCCCCCGAGCCGGGTGCCGTGGCCTGGGCCGTGTCTGCCGAGAAAGAGTTGAGAAAGATCCCGTTCTTTGTTCGCGGCAAGGCGCGGCGAAATACCGAGTACTTTGCGCAGGAGCAGGGGCTTTCTGTGATTGATGTCGAGACGCTGTATGAAGCGAAAGCGCACTTCAGTCGCTAAGACCGACCATCCCCTGCGGGTGGTGCTGGTCACCCTCGATAACCACGTCAGCGGCGCATGGTCACGGGCAGCCGATGCGCTCTCCAAACAGGTCCCGGCACTGTCCGTGTCAGCGCATGCGGCGACCGAGTGGGACCGCGACCCGGCCGCGCTGGATGACACTCTGGCGGCGATTGCCGACGGCGACATCGTGATTGTCACCATGCTCTTCCTCGAGGCGCACATTGAGGCGGTACAGGGTGCGTTGGCTGATCGCTGTGAGGCGTGCGATGCCATGATCTGCTGCATGTCGGCCCCCGAGATTATGCGATTGACCCGCATGGGCCGATTCCGGATGGACAAGGAGGCAACGGGTGCGCTGGCCCTTTTAAAACGATTGCGTGGTGGTGGCGACAAAACGGGTCGGTCCGCCGGTGCGCAACAGATGTCCATGTTACGCCGCCTGCCGAGGTTACTGCGATTCATTCCCGGCACGGCTCAGGATGTACGCGCCTATTTTCTGACTCTTCAGTATTGGCTGGCGGGCTCTGAAACGAATCTGGCGCGAATGATGGCGTTTCTGATAAACCGCTATGCGAGCGATGCTCACGCTGCCGTCAGAGATGCGCTCACTTACGAGCCTCCGATCGAGTATCCCGACACGGGTCTTTACCATCAACGTCTGCCGGATCGCATTACCGATGATCCTAAGCTGCTGGGTAAAGCGGCGACAAAAGCAGTGAAGGGGACGGTGGGTGTGCTGCTGATGCGCTCGTACGCGTTGTCGGGCAACAGTGCGCATTACGACGCGGTCATTGAATCCCTTGAGTCACGTGGCATGCGGGTGATTCCCGCTTTCGCCTCGGGGCTCGATGCGCGACCCGCGGTCAAGGCCTTCTTCATGGATCAAGGTGAGCCGATCGTCGATGCGGTGGTATCGCTGACAGGCTTCTCTTTGGTCGGCGGCCCTGCCTACAACGACACCGACGCAGCGCAGGAAATGCTGGCGGCCCTCGACGTACCTTATTTGGCTGTGCAGGGTCTCGAATTTCAAAGCCTGCAGGACTGGGAGTCCTCGTCCATGGGCCTGATGCCTGTCGAGGCGACCATGATGGTGGCGATTCCCGAGCTCGATGGCGCCACAGGATCCATGGTATTCGGCGGTCGCTCTGAGCTTTCAGCCGGTGAAAAATTTGACATGCAACCGGCACCCGAGCGGATCGATCGTCTCGCGGATCGTGTGGCGCGACTCGTCGCGTTGCGGCACGCGCCCATTGCCGAGCGAAAAGTAGCGATCGTCTTGTTCAACTTTCCACCGAACAGTGGCGCCGCTGGCACCGCGGCGCACCTCAGCGTATTCGAGTCGCTGTTCAATACGCTCACCGCCATGCGGGATGAGGGATACCACGTGGAGCTTCCGGGCTCTCACGCCGAACTGCGCGACGCCATTCTCAAAGGCAACGCGAAGCAGTTTGGCGCCGAAGCCAATGTGTATCAGCGCGTGCCGGTCGATGACCACGTGCGGGCAGAGCCCTGGCTTGCAGAGATAGAGCAACAATGGGGGCCGGCTCCAGGTAAGGAATGGACCGACGGTCAACACCTTTTTGTGCTCGGCGAGTCATTTGGCAATGTGCTGGTCGGAATCCAGCCGCCGATGGGGTATGAAGGCGACCCCATGCGGATGTTATTTGAGGGCGGGCTTGCGCCAACCCACGCGTTCGCTAATTTCTATCGATGGCTGCGGGAAGACTTCGGTGCCAACGCCGTGCTGCATTTTGGCACCCATGGCTCTTTGGAGTTTATGCCTGGCAAGCAGGTGGGCCTCTCCGGCAACTGTTGGCCCGACCGACTCATTGCTGATTTGCCAAACGTCTATCTCTATGCCGCGAACAACCCATCTGAAGGTTTGATCGCCAAGCGCCGTGCGGCTTCGACACTAGTCAGTTATTTAACCCCGCCGGTCACTCACTCCGACTTGTACCGCCATCTGGTGGATCTGCGCGCGGCGATTGATCACTGGCGACAGCGCCCAGCCGATATCGAGCAGGATGCCGAGCAGGCGATGATCGACATCGTAGTCGCGCTCGCTGCGCGATGTGAGCTGTGTGAAGAGGGGGTCGAGTGGGCGCCCGATCAGTGGGCAGAAAAAGTATCCAAGGTGCGCGATCAACTCGATGAGATCGAGCAGGCGCTCATCCCCTTTGGGCTCCATGTTGTCGGTGAGCCGCTCAATGCCGATGATCGCCACGAAATGCTTTTGGCGATGGCGGAGTCCGGCGGTGCATCCAATGTCGATGCTGCTGCCTTTACCCGTGCGATTGAGTCCGCGGATGCGGACTCGCTGAACGCCCTGCTGAAAGACGCGATGCCGGATGCGGCCGAGGACGCGACGGCGACTCTGACAGCAACCCTGCTTGAAGCCGCCGCGGTGTTGGGTGAGGACCACGAGCTGCGTGCGATTCTTCGGGCACTCGACGGTCGATTTATTCAGCCGGTGAAGGGCGGTGACGTGCTCAGAGCACCCGAGATTCTGCCCACCGGACGCAACCTGCATGGGTTTGATCCGTTCCGACTGCCGGCCAGTTTTGCCCACTCCGAGGGGTGCCGGCAGGCCGAGCAGTTGCTGGCGCGTCATCAAAGCGAGAGCGGTGCCTTGCCCGAATCCGTGGCACTCGTGCTGTGGGGAACCGATAACCTCAAGACCGAGGGTGTCAGCATCGCGCAAGCGCTGGCGCTACTGGGTGCGGAGCCGCGGCAGGACAGTTACGGCCGGGTGGTCGGTGCGCGCCTCTTGCCCCTCGAGCAGTTGGGCCGGCCCCGTATCGATGTGCTGGTGACCTTGTCGGGTATTTTCCGGGATCTGTTGCCCATGCAAACCCAGCTGCTTGCCGAGGCCAGCTGGCTGGCCGCCACGGCAAATGAAGATATTGAGCAGAACTTCGTACGCAAGCACGTCCTCGCTTATCAGGCCGAGCATGGCTGTGATCTCGAGCAGGCCGCGCTGCGCGTCTTCAGTAATGCAGAGGGCGCTTACGGTTCTAACGTGAACCTGATGCTCGACAGCGGTCGCTGGGAGGACGAAGAAGAGCTGGCCGATTGCTACACCCAGCGTAAGGGCTTCGCCTACGACCGGCACGGCAAGGTGTCGCAGCAGTCAGATCTGCTGAATCGCGTGCTCGAAGATGTTGACCTCGCGTATCAGAACCTCGACTCGGTTGAGCTGGGCGTGACCACCGTCGACCACTACTTCGGCACGCTGGGCGGTATCAGTCGCGCGGTGCAACGCGCCCGGGGAGAGCGGGTCCCCGTCTATATCGCAGACCACACTACAGGCGGCACCGGTCGCGTGCGCACACTCAATGAACAGGTGGCCCTGGAGACCCGCACGCGATTGCTGAACCCCAAGTGGTACGAGTCGATGCTGGACCACGGTTATGAGGGAGTGCGCCAGATCGAAGCGCATATCACCAACACCATGGGCTGGTCGGCTACGACCGGCGACGTTGCACCCTGGGTGTACCAGCAATTATCCGAAACCTTTGTGCTGGATGAGGACATGCGTCGTCGTCTGGCGGAGCTCAACCCGGTGTCGGCCGCAAGGTTGGCCAACCGGCTCATAGAAGCACAGGAAAGAGAGTACTGGGGGGCCGATGACGAGAGCATCGATGCCCTTAAACGGGCAGGAGAAGATCTCGAGGACTTCCTCGAAGGTGTCACAGGGGAGGTGGCAGCATGAATTCACCCAATCAACATATTCCGGTCAGTAACATCGATCCGGGCAAGAATGTCGGCGACGGGGAGGGCAGCGTTCAGGTCCACCTCGAAGAGGACTTGATGCAGACCAGTGCCAAAGTATTTGCCGTCTATGGAAAAGGCGGTATTGGCAAGAGCACCACCTCATCGAATTTATCGGTGGCGTTTTCCAAGCTTGGCAAGCGCGTCATCCAGATCGGTTGCGACCCAAAGCACGACTCCACCTTTACCTTGACCAAAGCGCTCATGCCTACGGTAATCGATGTGCTTGAGTCAGTTGAGTTTCACGCTGAGGAACTTCGCCCCGAGGATTACGTCCACGAGGGCTATAACGGTGTGATGTGCGTCGAGGCAGGCGGGCCGCCTGCCGGCACCGGCTGCGGCGGATACGTGGTGGGTCAAACGGTAAAGCTGCTCAAGCAGCACCATCTGCTCGATGACTCCGACGTGGTCATCTTCGACGTGCTCGGTGATGTGGTGTGCGGTGGTTTTGCCTCGCCCCTGCAACATGCGGAGCGCGCGCTGGTCGTCACCGCCAACGACTTTGATTCCATTTTTGCGATGAACCGCATCGCGGCGGCTATCAAGGCCAAGTCAAAGAACTATGCGGTGCGCTTGGGCGGCGTCATCGCCAATCGCAGTGCAGACACCGATGAGATTGACCGCTTCAATGAAGCGGTAGGCCTCAAACGCTTGGCGCATTTTCCCGACCTCGATGTGATTCGCCGCAGTCGATTGAAAAAGTCGACGCTGTTTGAACTGGACGATGCGCCGGGTCTCACTGAAGTCTGTGATGAATATCTGCAGCTGGCCGAGCAACTGTGGGCGGGTACCGACCCACTACCTTGTGAGCCGATGAAAGACCGCGACCTGTTCGACTTCCTAGGATTTGATTGATGGCATCAGTGAATTATCAAACCCGACGGGATGAGATCGAAACCTATTTCGATCGCACCGCTGCCGATGCCTGGGCCGCGCTCACATCCGATGCGCCGGTCAGTCGCATCCGGCGCACGGTGCGCCGCGGTCGTGACGCGATGCGCGAAACGCTGATGAGCTGGCTGCCAGAGGATATGACCGGCAGCACGCTGATTGATGCCGGCTGTGGTACCGGCACGCTGGCGATTGAGGCGGCACAGCGTGGTGCCGAAGTGGTCGCCGTGGACCTGTCACCCACGCTGGTTAATTTGGCCAGAGAGCGGCTGCGCGATCTCAATCAAACGCTCGATGTGACTTTTCTTGTCGGCGACATGCGCGACATGGATCTGGGCTCCTTTGATTACGCGGTCGCGATGGATTCACTGATTCATTACGACGTTGCCGACGGCGTGCAGACGCTGGAGGCCATGGCAGCACAGATTCACCGCAAGATGGTCTTCACCTTTGCGCCGAAAACACCGCTGCTGGCGTTAATGCACGCTGCAGGAAAGCTTTTCCCCCGCGCTGATCGGGCACCGTCAATCGAGCCTGTGTCGCCGGGACGTCTGTCACGACATCTCGATGATGTGGGTCTGACCCAGGACTGGGTGGCGGGCCGATCGCATCGCATTGATGTCGGATTTTATAAGTCCCACGCCATGGAGTTGACGCGACGATGAGCCGGGCTGTCAGCAATGCAGGGACTCGCCTCGCGGGCTTCGGGCACCGCTGGCTCCCCTTTGCTGATGCTGCATCGACAGGCCTCTCTTTGGGTCGTCTGCTACGGCTCTCTCTGTTCCAACTCTCTACCGGTATGGCGATTGTCCTGCTCACGGGCACGCTGAATCGCGTCATGGTGGTGGAGCTGGGTCAGCCGGCTTCGTGGGTGTCGTTAATGCTGGCGATTCCGCTCTTGATGGCGCCAGCGCGTGCGCTGATCGGATACCGGTCTGACCACCACCGTTCCTTCCTGGGTTGGCGCCGTATCCCCTATCTGTGGTCGGGCACCATGATGCAGTTTGGCGGTCTCGCCTTTATGCCCTTCGCCTTGATTCTGATGACCGAGCCACACTCCGGTCCCGGGTTTCTTGGCCCCGCTGCCGCGATGGGTGCATTTTTGCTGACCGGGTTGGGCATGCACGTGGCGCAAACCGCAGGCCTCGCGCTCGCCACCGATCTTGCGACGGAAGACACCCGCCCTCGCGTCGTGGCGCTCCTCTATCTGATGCTGCTAGTCGGCATGATCGGCAGCGCGCTGATCTTTGCCGCACTGCTGAAGGACTTCGGTTACGTGCGATTGATTCAGGTGATTCAGAGCGCCGCCGTGATCACGCTGGTACTCAATGTCGTGGCGATGCTGAAGCAGGAGGTCCGGCGACCCGATCTCACGGACCACGCGCTGGCGCGCCCTACTTTTGGTCACGCGTGGCAGGATTTCATCGCCTTACCGAAGGCCCGTCGTCTGCTCTGGGCTCTCGGTCTGGGCACCATGGGCTTCACCATGCAGGACATTTTGCTCGAGCCCTATGGTGCCGAGGTACTGGGCCTGTCTGTGAGTGATACGACGTTGCTTACGGCGATGTTTGCCGGTGGCATGGTGCTGGCATTGATCCTGACATCGCGCCGACTGGGCAAAGGCTCCGATCCTATCCGGGTGGCATCGACGGGCATTCTGATCGGCATCGCCGCGTTTGCAGCGGTGATTATGAGTGCGCCTTTACAGACGCCAGCGCTCTTTCAAATTGGCGCGGCCTTGATTGGTCTGGGTAATGGTTTATTTGCGGTCGGCATGCTGACGGCCGCCATGGAATTTGGTGGCGACAAGATGGCAGGCCTGACGTTGGGTGCTTGGGGGGCGGTGCAGGCCGCCGCTGCCGGAGTGGCCATGTTTTCTGGGGGTGCAATCCGTGACCTGGTCACGGGTTGGGCGGATGCGGGACTGTTAGGTGTCGCACTGCAATCACCCGCTTCAGGTTATGGAGCGGTTTATCACATCGAGATTGCTTTGTTGTTCGTGGCGCTTGCAGCAATGGGTCGGCTGGTACGGCGACCTGGCGAGGTGGGCGAGAACGGCAAGCGTCTCGGTTTAGCGGATTTTCCGAGTTAATGACCACATTGGGAGGACCTAATTATGGGTACTGGTGCAATTACTGAATACGTGGACGTAGCGCAGCTTGCGTTGTATGCGTTCTGGATTCTGTTCTTTATTTTGGTGGGGTATCTCCACCGCGAAGGCAAGCGTGAGGGTTGGCCCCTGCAGATGTCTTCCGGTGAGCTCCGCACAGGTGTCGGTGGCATGCCGCCGCCGAAAACCTACCGTCTAGCGCATGGCCAGGGCGAGCGCGTGAAGCCGGGCCCCGAGCCCGCGCAGTACGAAGTCAATGCCACACCAATTTACGACGCCAGCGGTGCACCGTTGCACCCCAATGGTGATCCGATGGTAGATGGTGTGGGTGCCGCCGCATGGGCCACTCGCCCGGATAAGCCAGACCTGACGGTCGACGGACGCCCAAGAATTGTGCCCCTGCGTGTCGACAGTGATCACAGTGTGAACAGCGGTGATCCTGATCCGCGCGGCCAGGCCGTTTATGGTTGTGACGGTAAGCAGGCTGCGACGGTCGTGGATCTGTGGGTTGATCGCGCCGAGCCACATTTCCGTTACGCAGAGCTTGACGCGGGCGGACGTCGCATATTGCTGCCTATGACGCTGGCAATGGTGTCTTCCGACGGCTCCGTGAATGTGAAATCGATTCGTTCTGATCAGTTCGCTCAGGTGCCTGGGCTGTCGAATCCTGATCAGGTGACCTTGCAGGAAGAGGATCGTATTACTGCTTTCTATGGTGGTGGCCACCTCTACGCCCTGCCAATGCGTTCGGAAGGACTGATATGGGTATGACCGAATACGAAGACGAGCCCGTAGAAGGCTTGCCCGAGCACCTGCCCGAGGGGGAAACCATGGTTTGGCAGGGTCGGCCCACCGCCGCAGCGATGGGGAAGCGGGTGTTCTACATCCGGCACCTCACGCTGTATTTTGGACTGCTCATTGCAGGGCATACTGTCTATCGTTTGATGGAAGGGGTCTCTGCGGCGCATGTCATGGGGACTTTGGCATGGCAAGCAGGTTTGGCGGCCACCGTGTTGGTGTTGCTGACTTGGCTCGCCAGAGCGTATGCAAAGTCAATCCTCTATACCCTGACCAGTGAGCGGCTGGTGATTCGTTCAGGCGTGGCGTTGCCGATGATGGCCAATATCCCGATTGAGCAGATCACCGCGGCAGATATGCGCGTGTATCGAGATGGTACGGGCGACATCTTGCTCAAGCCGGTAGCAGATCGAAAGCTGTACTGGGTGCTGTTGTGGCCCAACGTATCGGTTTGGTACTCGCGCCCGGTAAGGCCGCTGCTGAGAGGATTGGAAGATCCACAGCGCGCGGCAGATGCCTTTGCCTCTGTGGCCAGTACGCACTATCAGGTGACGGCAGGGGAGCAAACCGCGGTGCCCGTGCGGGTACACACGGGTGGTGACCCGTTACCGGTATAAGTTAAACGAAATGGTAGGGGGGCAGATGCAGCCGAGGCGAACACTCGGACACCCAATGGTCTGGGTGATTCTTGGCATGGCATTGCTGTGGGCGTGGGGAGTATCCAAAGAGGATGCTCGCTACGCACCACCGCAGCAGCAGGCCTCCCTACCTGTTTCTTCCGCAGATTTATTATTTATCGATGGGCCACGCGGCCGCATCGACGTATTAGACGCCCAAACGCAAGCGACGTTGGCGGTCTACGAATCGGGCGAGGGTAGTTTCCTTCGCGGGATTGTAAGAAGTCTTGTTCGCGAACGACGGGTCAGAGATCTCGATCCCGGCGGCGAGTTCAATCTTGCCCTATTGGATAACGGCAGTCTGGTGATATCCGATCCGGACACCGGCTACTGGATGGCGCTCGAAGCTTTTGGGGTCGATAATCGGCGACTGTTTGCGGAAATTCTCGAGCAGGCGCTCTCTGAAGAGGTTGCCGCGGCGGGTGTGCTGCCATGATCTGGTTGGCGCTAGCAGTTGCGGTGTTGCTATGGTGGCTAATGACGGGTTTGGCGCTCATGAGTGTGCATCAGCCCCAGGCCCTTAGGCAGCCCATCTTTTTACTCGCGACGATCTTCGCCACGGTGTCCATCTGGGGCGTCGAGGCGAACGCAGCGAGCCATACCACGCTGGCGACCGTTATAGGTTTTGCCATGGGGCTCATTATTTGGGCGTGGCTGGAACTCAGCTACCTCATGGGTTATGTCACGGGGCCGGTGAAGCGCCCAGCCACGGCGTCGATGACGTTGCCGCACCGATTCTACAATGCCCTTGGCACCACCATTTACCATGAGTTTCTCGTTGTGGCTGTCGTTGGCATTGTCTGCGTTTTGGGCGCTGGGCTGCCCAACCCGACCATTCAGAACACCCTTGCGGTGCTGTGGCTGATGCGATGGAGCACCAAGCTCAATCTGTTTTTTGGCGTCAGGCATTTTAATAGCCAGTGGTTACCTGACAATATGCGCTATATCACCAGCTACCTGCGCGCTGGAAAAAATAGTTGGTTTATGCTCTTTTCGACGACGTTAGCCACATATTGCACCTATTTGCTGTTTTTTTATGGTCAGATTGCGGTAGAACCCGCAACTGCTTTGTCCCTGTTTCTGATTGCCTGGCTGGCCGTTCTGGCGGTGCTGGAACACTTTTTTCTTATGGTGCCTATGGGGGAAACGGCGCTGTGGCGCTGGGCAGAAGGCAATACCCGAAAAACCAGTTAATCGTGCGCAACCATGCTCTACTCCTTATTCATGTTTTCCTTGACGCCGACTGATCGCGGGCATAGTGTGTGTTAAAAGCGGTCTGCACTAAACGAACAGACTGACTGGAGCTTCCTTGACGCTACCGTTCGTGGTCCTCGGTTTCGCCATGTAGTGAACCAGCCAGCAAGGCAGTTGGGGGCATAGATGAGTGCAAGCAAGGGGGTGTGGCCTCCCCCGAAACCGGGATCTTCACCGGTCAAGCCACTAGACACCCACTCTCTGGGTGAGCGCGCCGAGCGAATCAGCGAGGCGTCACTTCAACCGTATTTCACGAGACTGTCTGAGCAGCCCGATGCATCGCTGGCGCTCAACGTCCATTTGCCGTTCTGCCCCTCTCGCTGTCTGAGCTGTGACCGCATTGCCGTGGTGGAGCATCAGTCCGATGAGCTCGAGCACTACGTGGGTAACTTGGCATATGAATTGGCGCGCACAGCGGCAATGCTGGGGGAGCGTCGAACACTTGCCCGGCTGCACTTTGGTGGGGGCTCTCCCAACCATCTGTCCGAGCTGGCTTTGGCAACCGTGTTCTCCCACATCGGTGAGCATTTTGGCGTTGACGAAGACACGCAGTTTTCTATGGAGTTGAATCCCCGGCGGACGTCGCGTGCACAGTTGAATTTTCTGAAAGGTCTGGGTGTTGAGCACATCAAACTTGAGGTGCGCGATGTCGACGCCAACGTACAGAGAAAGATAGGCCGCATACATTCCCTCGAGTTATTGGAAGATGTGATCTCTATAGCCCATGGCGTCAACTTTGACTCCATCAGCATGGATTACCTCATTGGTCTGCCGGGTCAAACCGCGGATTCCTGCGAGCAAAGTATCGAGGCCATCCTGTCACTGGGTCCGGATTGGCTGGTGTGCCTGCCGTTTCACAGACGTGAGTCCCTGTTCCCGCATCAGATTGCGGTGGACGCGCAGCATTTGCCCTCGCTCGCCGATCGCATGGTGATGTTCAACCAGGTGCAGACTGACCTGACCGAGGCGGGTTATGAGTGGGTCGGACTTAATGTGTTTGCAAAGCCGGATCATGAATTGGCGGTGGCACAGCGCGAGGGTTCACTGGCGCTCAATGTACTGGGCTATGGCACTGATGCCGACTTGGCGGTGCTCGGTATTGGTCTTGGTGCGCTGGGTGAGCTGCCCGGTCTGGTGGTGCAGAATGAGACGCGCCTGAGCACATGGCACCAGCAGGTTGAATCCGGTGTCTTATCTGCCGCGTCAGCGGTGCACTCTGATGACAGCGAAGTCCTGCAGCGCAAGGTCATGCGCAGCCTCATGTGCCGGCAAAGTATTGCGGTGGATAGCCTCACCGAAACGCAGCGCCACAAATGGATCGTGCCGCTGACGGCGCAGGGTTATGCAGAGGAAGAGGCAGGCACTTATCGATTAACCGAGCTCGGTCTGACGATGCTGCCGCATGTGTGGACCGACTCCTCGCCGGCATTCAGAGCGTTTTAGTCAGTTCGCCTGAGCCTTGCTCGGGTGCCAGTTCAAGCCAATCATCTCTAACGTGCTGGCATGTTCGCCGGAGCGCAGTGCTGTCCATTCCAGCTTGAACCAGGGCGTCAGGCGCTCGGGTTCTGTTTCGAGCCACTCATCCAGTGCCACTGGGCTGATCCACTGCCAGTCACTGATCTCTTGCGGATTGGGTTCAGGGTCACCGTCGATGCGCCCAACGTAGACGGAACATAGTTCGTGTTCGGCGCCATCGTCATTGAATTGTGCTTGATAACGAAAACGGTGGGTGAACCAGAGTGGTGCCTCAACACCCAGTTCTTCCATCAGGCGTCGTCGCGTCGCAATGCCATAAGACTCGCCGCGGCGAGGATGGCTGCAGCAGGTGTTTGACCAGTATCCGGGCCAGAGTGGTTTGTCGGCGCTGCGTTGTTGCAGCAACACATCGCCCGCGTGGTTAAACAAGAAAATGGAGAAGGCGCGGTGCAAGGTTCCGGCGCCTTGGTGTAATTCGGCTTTGGCCCCGTGACCGAGAATGCGGTCCTGCGCATCGACGATGATGAGAGCCTCGTTATTGAACGAGACGATGTCACCGGCTGCTGCTGTCATCGTTTGCGATGGGTCCATGGGTCGCTCCCCAAAAAAATAAAATGACCCGCTCCCCGAAGGGAAGTGATGTCAGAAAAGTGGTTCAGTCTTCAAGGCGATCGACAGCTCTGGGGGCAGGGTGATCGCAAACTTTTCCACTTCTGTCACCACTGGTTCCACCTGACGGCTTCACCACGGGTCGGAAAACATCAGGCCCCCAGAAGGGGCCTGTAACACGTGTTAGCTCCGTGCAGGAGGCAGAGCCTCTTGATGGGTGCTAACGGCAAGGCCGCCGCCGTTCGGATCACCTAACCAGTTATATCTGTCGGTGCTCAACAGAATAAAATGGATAGTCAGTGCCAGTGTAAACAGTGCCACTGTCAAACCCGTCAGGACTTGGCGTGGATCAAATAACATCCAGAATCTGTGCATAAAATTGTCTCCGTTTCGTTTATAGCGCGGTGGCTTGTAGGCCACACGCTGTGAACAAGGCAGTACCTTGGTTCTTAGAACCAGGGCTTCCACACGTAGAGCAAATTATGTGCAACGATCGCAATGCCCACAAAGCCGAGAAGTCCAGTCACATATGCTGAGTGGAATTCTTTAGCTTCGCTATCAGACAAACTACTCATGGTTAATACCTCCCATGTACGTTTGTTTTCTACATTTGCCGCTTGATCACACCGAGGTGTTTTCAGGCGACGCCTTTTGGATCAAAACTTCACTCGCGAGTGTCGTATTCATCCTTCTTCATCGGGCCAAAAATCGACCTGACTCAGAACTGTTCTGCCGAATTGAGCTGGCAGAGTAGGGCGGCAGTGCCGCCCCGTTTAAAGCTAGTGCGCTTCTCCCGACGTCGAGCCGTTGTCGAGGCTGGCGCTTTCCATTTCCATGGCCTCATCCATGGCCTCATCCATCGCCTCGGCAGGCTCCGCAACTGGAGCGAGTCGACTCAGGCTGGGATAGTCGGCAATCATGTTGGCGCCTAACAGGGGTTGATAAGCACCTTGGTGACAGGTTGCGCAGTTGACTTTTTGAGCATCACCCAGCGCGCCCTGACGATAGGCAGGTAGCCACTGGTTGGTCGGGTTGATGTAAGCGTTGTTCATCTCCTTCACCATTTGCTGGCCATGCCATGCCTTCACCCGCTCCGAGTTGCTCTGATCCCAGGCGGCGAATGCGCGACTGTTATGGCAGTGCGTACAGTTCACGCCCAGCGCATCGGAGTAGTGCATCATCAAGCTGTACACATACTCGGTGCTCTCGATCGAGGACTCGTGCCCGGTGGGCAGCGCGGTATCACCGGCGACCCGGGCTGCGTTGTCCTCGAGCAGATAATGAGTGAAGGGATCAAAGGGGAGCGACGCATAAGCATTGGACTCCTGATGCGCGACATTCTGCATTTGGTGCACCATGCCTGACGCATGACGTGGCGGGACGCCAATATTCCATACGTACTCGGGCACGTTGTTGCCGCGGTGACAGGTGTAGCAAGTCACGCCGGCGCCACCCACGTGAGCGCCCCAGTTCTCGTTGGCGTTTTGCGTCATGGCGATCATGACCCGCGACACCTTCTTGGTGTAGAGCGTGTCCGTCTCAAAGCCCTCGCCTGCGACGTGGCAGTAGTTGCAGCCCTGCTCGGGAGACACCCACTCTGTGATGGCAGCCATGAGGCGCGTGAATTCACCGACCGACAGATGACCAAGCACCTGTACGTTCTGATAGATGTCACCTGCCTTGGGGCCGTCCGAGCTCACTGCGGGGATCGCCTCGGGCACCTGATTGGCCGCAACGAGGTCTGCCAGCACCTCGGGGCTGTAAACCGCCTCCATGCCGGTGCCGCGATAGCCCCGTTGTAAGGTCTCCTGGGGTGGTATGTCGCAGCCACTGAGGAGCGCTGCGCCCAGCACCGCGGCGCTGGCGAACCATTTCATATTGATGATTTTCATTGTGCACCCTCCATCATTGGGTCAAGCACTGGCGTTGCCTCGAGTGGGGGGTAGGGCGGCACGATGCCGTGCTTCATACCCCAGAGGTACCAGTTCTCTACAACGGTGCCGGTAAGCAGAATGCCGATTGCGCCCGTGATGACGGTCAGTACGGCAAACCACCATGCCCATCGGTGAATGGATTCCATGGAGGCGTTGAAGCCCATGCACCATCTCCAGAACAGCGCGCCGCGCTCAGCTGCGGTACCGCGATCGGTGATCTGATCGATCTCCCGGTCTGCGCCGTAGCGGCTGGTCGCTAGAATCGTTGCGCCGTGCATCGCAAACAGCACGGCGGAGCCGTACAGGAACGCGATGGAGAGCATGTGGAATGGGTTGTAGAACAAGTTGCCGTAGCGCAACGAGAACGCCGCGGTCCAATCCAAGTGAGGGAAGATGCCGAAGGGCACCGCCTCATTCCAGGAGCCCATCAAGATGGGGCGAATAAAGCCCAGTACCAGATAGAGCGAGATGGCTGCGCCAAACGCCCACGCCAGATAGTTACTCATGCCGAGGTTGCGCGAGATCTGGAAGGTACGCGCCCACCACAACATGATCGACGTGGTCAGTAGGGCACCGACGATCAACCACCAACCGCCATCGTTCAGTGGCGGAATCGACAAGCCGTACTCGGGTCCGGGAGGGTCCAGAGACAGCCAGAACAGTTGCCGCACAAACTGGACAGGGTCCCAGTTTACTGAGGCGAGCATGTTCATGCCGATGATCAGAAAGGCCAGCAACCCGGTAACCAGGGAGAAAACACCGAGTGTGCCCAGATATATCGGGCCTATTTGTGCATCGCCGAGCTTGCCCAGCAAATGATTGTGAACGATTCCCTTGGTGCGATTGCGCTCCGCATCGCCAATGGGAACCCCGGGGTAATCAGGGGCAGAGACCTGCACCTGCGTGAATATGTTTTGATACTCTCTCATGACGCAGTTCCCTCCTTAGTACCAAACCGGCAGCTCAAGCCACCAGTTCCACCATTCGGGCCAGCCACGGGTCCAGAACGGTCCGCTGATGACGATACACACCGCACTCCAGAAAGCTGCCGAGATGGCAACGAATACGCCGAGGCGGTGGATGCCAAGGGCGCCGATGGAGTAGCCGATATCGTCGCGGAAGAACGTATTTTCATGCTCGCCGGTCTTGACGGTTTCGCCCTCGCGGGGGTCGGTTGCCATCAGAATCAGTGAGCCATGCATGGATAGCGCCAAGGCCGTGGTGAAGAAGAACGTCACCGCAATCATGTGCGCAGGGTTGTAGTGGAAGTGCAGGAACTGGTAACCCACGTTAGAGACCCAGTCGAGGTGACTGAGAATGCCGTAGGGGAACCCGTGACCCCACGCACCGAGTAACACGGGTCTTACGATAACCAGCGTGACATACGCGAGGATCGCGAAGCTGAAGGCAAAAGGGATGTGCAGACCCATGCCCAGTTTTCGCGAGATTTCCACCTGACGCATTGCCCAAGACGCAAAGGCGAGCGTGGCGCAGATGGTAATGATTTGCCACAGACCTCCCTCCATCAGCGGCGCGAGGCCCAGTCCGTAGGACAAATCCGGTGGCGCAATGTTGATTTGCCAGATGTTCCACGTCGGGCCCATGGCCGCTCCGTAGACCAGCAGTCCGGTACCCAGACTGGCAAAAAACAGCGTGGTTACGCCAAAGAAGCCAACCCAGAAGGGACCGATCCAAAAATCGAATAGATCACCTCCGAGTAGAGTCCCTCCCCGGACGCGATACTTCTTTTCAAACGTCAGCATCGACATGACATGACTCTCCCTTTATGGCGCAAGCGCCAGTTTTCAAACAACTTCCCCGCGACCCGTGCGTCCAGCTCGGGTCGCGTGGACTAAATCTTCATAAAGGCATAGGGCGTTAGGCTGTATGCCGCGCGCCGCGCCTCCTGCCAGCAGCTCTCCGTGCTGCTGCCCCGTTGCAAAGTGAGTGACTTCAGTACTGCCGCGAATAGGAACCACGTGAAAACCATCACAAACAGCATCCGGAATTGCATTTGGTCCCAGATACTGTGTGGCCCATCGCTTGTTTTGTTATGTGTTGCCATGAGTCTTCCCCCCCCAAAGGGTGTTTCTGTCACTGTCGAAGTCGTGCTCTTATTCATGCTGCATCTCCAAATTGCAGGCTTTCGCTTGCGTGTTGAACATGCTCAATTTCTACTGTGGCGACCCCTGCGGCGCGCGCGACTTGCTCTGCGGCATCGCGCAGCCGCTTGGCCGCTGAAATGCGAACCAGAATCGGTTGCGCCGCAACAATGCGATCGAGACCGTTCTGCGCGGTATCCGCCCACGCCAATGTCTCTGCTGCGCGCGCGGGCGTGGCCTCGACCTTGTCGAGATCGGTGCCTAGCGGCAGCACATTAAAGAGGGCGTCGAAGAGGGCGTTGCACACTTCCTGCACCAGATAGCAGGTGCCCGCATAGCCCATAAAGGGGGTGCCTGTGTGTCGCCGTATGATGGTTCCAGGCAGTGAAGCAGGAATATAGACGCTCTTATTGCCCGCCTCGTTGACATACATGCGCTCGTTGTAGCCACCGAATACCAATAGCGCTCCGGATTGATGGATTGCGTCTCGGACTTCCTGGTTGTCGGGCTTCACCCCGGCTTTGCGCGAGAAGTGGAAGGCGCAGGGGAGACCCAGCTCGCCTTCGAGAAAATGTCGCAGTCCCCGGGTATAGGTTTCTGTTGCTACGACACCAAAACTGGCCGTGCCGAAGAAATCCTGCGTCACTGAGCGCCACAAATCCCAAACGGGTTTCAACGTGGTGTGCTTTTCCTGCTCAATAAAGGGCTCTGGGTCGAGGTCCAGCTCTTCGCCTAGGGCGCGGAGGAACTTAGTGGTGCTATCCAACCCGATGGGCGCCTGGAAGTAGGGTGTTTCCAGCGCCTCGCAGAGCTTGCGGCCATATTCGCGGTACAGGCACACATTCGCATCGGCATCGGCGAGTGACACCACGTCGTCCAGCGGGCAGCCCAGCGGGAAAATCATATTGATTTCGGCACCGATGCCTTCCACCAGCCGCTGAATCTCGGCGAGATCGGAGGGGGTGTTGAAATAGCCGTAGGCCGGCCCGATGATATTGACGCGCTTGATGCCGTCGTCCGCCTTCTTGGCTTTGCGCTTCTTCGCTTTAGCCTTGCCAAATTGATCCCAAAGCCATACCAGCGCACGGTCTGCACTCTGCCACTGATCTTCGTCAATGGTGCGCGGCAGGAAGCGCTGAATGTTGGTGTCCTCGGGTGTGACGCCGCCGCCGATCATTTCGGCGATAGAACCGGTGACCACCACGCTGGGTTTCTTGGGATCAAGCATTTGGTGGGCACGGCGCAGGGCACCCTCGGTGCCGCGCTGCCCCAGTTCTTCCTCGGCAAGACCGGTTACCACGATCGGCAGTTCGTGCGGGGGGAGCGCGTCGGTGTAGTGCAACACCGAGGTGACGGGCAGGTTTTCGCAACCCACAGGGCCATCAATGATGACCTGCAGGCCCTTGACCGCCGTGAACATATACACGGAACCCCAGTAGCCGCCAGCGCGATCGTGGTCGAGGACTAACATTAGCCTGCCTCCCCCATGCCATGCCGCTCGATGATCTGAGGAGTCCAGATCCCGGTTTTAGTACCGCTACCGACACCGGCAAAGAAGGACTCCATGTTCTGGAAGCGCTCCTTGCCCGCTATTGCCGTGTTGATAACTTCAGCCAGAGATCCGGCGCCGGCAACGCCCATCAGGGGTCGGGCGGAAATCAGATTGGTGAAATAGAGGCTTGGAATCGACAGCTCTTTGGCGTGCTGCACAACCGGTGTGGTGCCGATCGCGATATCTGGCTTAAAGGTATCCATCGCGTACAGGTCGTCCTCGAGCGAGGCGCGGAATTTGACGCTCACGCCCTTGGACTCAAGCCACTCGCAGTCGTGTGCGGACCAATCTGATTTCGCACAGGCGGTGCCCACGTAGCGCACGTTGGCGCCGCTTTCGATGAGCAGTCGCGCAACAATAAGTTCTGACCCCTCGTAGCCCGAGAGGGTAATGCGCGCGTCGATGGGGTTAGCCTCCAGCACGCCGCGGATGGCGGAGAGCTGAGCGTTAACTGCCTGATCAATCTGTTTTTTGGGCAGATTCAGTACATCGCCCAGATGAGTCAGCCAGTCCCGCGTTCCTTCAACACCCACAGGTGCCGAACCGAGAAGCGGTCGGCCCGCGGCTTTAAATTCCCGCGCGGTGGCGGCATAAAACGGATGCAGCATGGCCACGGCAGAGCAATCCAGCGCGGCGTAGAGTTCCCGCCATTCACGGGTGGGTACCACCGGGCCCGCCTTGACGCCCATCGGCTGCAGCATGCGACCAATGGTGATGGCATCGACTGGGAAGATTTCACCGACCAGCGCAACGCTCGGTGTGGCGGTCTCGGTTTCAAGACCAGCGGGGCGGGCTACGGGTCCTGCCTGGATCTCGTTTCGCGCATAGCCGAGCATGGCGCCGGCGAGCACGTCCTTGGCCTCTGCGTGGGTCGGCACACCAAAACCCGGTACATCGATACCAATGATACGCACCCCGTCAATCTCGTCGGGGAGCAGGTCCAGCGGCACGCCGGACGCGGTGGGTACGCAGAGATTAATCACCACCACCGCGTCGTATTCATCGGGGTTGGCCAGTTCGTGGACCGCTTCGCGGATATCCTCAAACAGCTTACCTGTGACCAGCGACTCAGAGTCAAAGGGGACATAGCCCACCGTGCGCTTGGCACCGTAGAAGTGCGAAGTAAAGGTCAGGCCGTAAACGCAGCAGGCCGAACCTGACAGCACTGTCGCCGTACGACGCATACGTAAGCCGACTCGCAACGAGCCAAACGCAGGGCACATGCTTTGCGGCTGATCGTGGGGGCCCTTGGG
>CBFHIW010000017.1:0-44198 GCA_965656065.1 Luminiphilus sp.
TGTCCAGCCATAAGCGCCTGGGTCGCGTCTCCGCACTCGAGGAGACCCAGCTTGCGGCACCGATACAGGGTGGCACCGGTATCGCCCATACACGCTGGGCGACCCACGGCGAGCCGTCAGTCGTCAACGCACATCCGCATATCATTAACGAGCGCATCGCGGTCGTTCACAACGGCATTATCGAAAATTACCGCGCGCTTCGTGAACAAGTAGCCAGCGAGGGCCGGACTTGTATTTCCGACACTGACACCGAGGTGGTGGCTCACCTCATCGAATTGGCGGTGGCCTCGGGCAAAACCTTGCTTGACGCCGTACAGCACGTCTTACCGCAGCTCGAGGGTGCCTATGCGCTGGCCATCGTTGACCGCGAAGCGCCGGACCACATTGTGGTGGCGAGGCAGGGCAGTCCTTTGGTGCTCGGTATTGGCATCGGTGAAAATTTTGCGGGCTCCGATACGCTGGCGCTCCGCTCAGTGACAGATACGTTTATCTATCTGGAAGACGGTGATCTCGCCGAACTCAGTGCCGACAGCTATCAAATTCTCGATGCGACAGGGCAGGTCGCCGACAGAACACCCACCCGGTTGGCACTTCAGATTGAAGACGACGGGCTCGGTGATCACGAGCACTTCATGCTGAAGGAGATATTTGAGCAGCCCGCACGCCTGCGCGACACGGTTAGGCAGGGAGCTGTGACAGACGAGGCTTTTGGGTCTGCGGCGGCGCAGGTATTTCCGCAGGTGGCTGCCGTACAAATTCTCGCCTGCGGCACGAGTTATCACTCCGGGCTCGTTGCCCGGCACTGGATCGAGGCACTGGCTGGGCTGCCGTGCCAGGTGGAGGTCGCGTCGGAGTATCGCTATCGCGACTCAGTGACGCTGCCCAATACGCTGGTGGTGGGTATCTCTCAATCGGGGGAAACCGCTGACACGTTGGCGGCGCTCGAACACGTAGACCGGGAGCGGGTGCTCGCCCGCCTGGCAATTTGTAACGTAGACCACAGCGCGATGGTACGCGCCAGCGAGCTGGTCTATCTCACCCAGGCTGGTACCGAGATTGGGGTGGCGTCGACCAAGGCCTTTACGACCCAATTGGCTGCGCTGTTGAATCTCACTCTGTGTCTCGCCCGCCATCATGCAGAGGGGACGCTATCTGAGAAAGCCGTGTCTGCTTCGCTGGAAGAGATGGCTGATGCCGCTGAGGCGGTGCTCGAGTACGACGCTCGCATCAAGGCGCTGTCGCACCACTTTACGAACAAACACCATGCGCTCTTCTTGGGCCGGGGCATTTATTACCCCATTGCCATGGAGGGGGCCCTCAAGCTCAAAGAGATTTCCTATATCCATGCCGAGGCGTACCCCGCGGGCGAGTTGAAGCACGGGCCTTTGGCGCTGGTTGATGATGATATGCCGGTAGTCGCCGTGGCGCCTGATGACCGGCTCATGGAAAAACTGCGCTCCAATCTGGAAGAGGTGCGTGCCCGGGGTGGGCAGTTGTTTGTTTTTGCGAGCGCCAACGCCGGTTATGAGTCAGCTCCCGATTGCCAGGTGCTCGAAATGCCCGACTGCAGTGCGCTGGCGGGACCTGTCGTGTTCACGATCGCCTTGCAGTTATTGTCTTATCACGTGGCCGTGGCGAGGGGTACCGATGTTGATAAGCCTCGTAATTTGGCTAAAAGCGTGACGGTGGAATAACGCTATATCTGATTAACTGGATAGGGCGCAGAAGCAACCTTCTGAACCAGACAGTCATGAGCAATCAAGGAGGATTGGATCGATGAAGTTATGGCGTATTTGGGCAAAAGCGCTGGGGGAAAGCCTCATCATACAGCATCGAAGCCGACCGGATCGCGCTCATCAGGACCCTGATTGTTGGCGTCAATTTCATCACCTGCTTTTTCATCATGGTCAACACGATCTGTCACTGGTAGCGCCAGAAACAGGTGTCGTGTGCTGAGGTGGGGTCGCCGCTAGCTACGTGGCGCCGTTTCGGCGCCGAGTCCGGCACAGCTTCCCGGGCAATCAATCGGGGTTGGCGGCCTTGTAGGCGCGAATGGCAGCGTTGAAATCAGCGGCCACCTGCTCTTCGCGCGATACGGCAGCGTTGTAGTCCGCAGCGGCGAGCGCAAATCGCTCCTCAGCGTTTTTGTCTCCCTCTGCGACGGATGCTTTCTCTGACGCCATCAGATCATTAACACACTCAAGATATTCGGCGTTGGCAGCCTGAAAGGCCTTTACTTCACCTTGTGCGGCGATCATATCTTCGAGGGTAGCGCTGTCGCCGTCCGGGGTGGGCGGCGCCACCGGCACGTCACAAGCTTGAGTGGTGGCATAGGGTAATACAGTGATTGCCAGCAGTAATGAGGCAGTTTGAATTTTCATTATGGTGTTCCTTTTTAGATAAAGCGTTCGTCGAGGCGCCATCAGGTCAGCTGCCCACGCATGTGGGTAAGGTTGCTACGACCGGTAAGGTGCCGCACAAGACCCGTTAGATACCTCTCTGTTATACCAATGAAAGCGATGTGAAGGAACCGCCATCCGCACTGCGTCAGTGGCAGTCGTTTCAGCCATTTCACACCATTCCGGTACACTGCACGCATGGATGTATCCGATATTTTAAACCCGTTAAATACGGCTCAACGAGAGGCCGTGACCGCCTCTTCCGGCAATTTGTTGGTGCTGGCAGGTGCGGGGTCGGGCAAAACGCGTGTCCTGGTGCACCGTATCGCCTGGTTGATTCGGGCGGAGGGGTTCTCTGCCCATTCCGTACTGTCCGTCACCTTTACTAACAAGGCTGCTCGAGAAATGCGGGGCCGCATAGAGGATATGTTGCAGATGCCCACCCACGGTCTGTGGGTGGGGACCTTCCACGGCCTCGCCCATCGACTCCTGAAAGCGCATTGGCGCGAGGCAGGACTGCCGCAGCAGTTCCAGATTCTCGATAGCGATGATCAACTGCGGGTCGTCAAACGCATTTGCCGAGAACTCGATCTCGATGAGGCGCGCTGGCCGCCTAAGCAGGCGCAGTGGTTCATCAACGGGCAAAAAGACGAAGGACTGCGCGCCCGGCATGTAGAGGCCCCGGAGGGGGACCTGTATGCCAAGACCATGGTGCGTATTTATGCCGCTTATGAAGAGACCTGCGAGCGCGGAGGACTGGTCGATTTTGCAGAGTTGTTATTGCGCGCCCATGAATTGTGGCTGAAGTCGCCGGAGACCCTGCAGCATTACCAGCAACGATTCAAAACCATTCTGGTGGACGAGTTTCAGGACACCAACACCATTCAATACGCCTGGCTCAGAGTGCTGGCAGGGCAGACGATCCCGGTTGTCGCGGTCGGTGACGATGATCAATCGATCTACGGCTGGAGAGGCGCAAGAGTCGAGAATATCCAGCGCTTTGCTGAGGACTTTGCCGGCACCGAGACCATCCGGCTGGAGCAGAACTACCGCTCTACGGCGACGATTCTTGAGGCAGCTAACGGCTTGATTGCCCGCAATGCGGGGCGCCTAGGTAAAAACCTCTGGACGGAGGGTGAGCGGGGCGACCCCATCACGCTCTATGCCGGCTTTAACGAACAAGACGAGGCGCGTTACATCGTCGAGCAGGCCGAAACCTGGTTCGGTGATGGCCACCCTCGCCGCTCGATCGCTATTTTGTATCGTTCGAATGCCCAATCGCGGGTGCTGGAAGAGGCGTTATTGCGAGAGGGTATTCCCTACCGAATTTATGGCGGACAGCGCTTTTATGAGCGCCTTGAGATCCGCAACGCACTCGCTTATTTGCGATTGGCCCAAACGCGAGACGACGACCCTGCACTGGAACGAGTCCTGAATACCCCGCCCCGGGGCATTGGGAGCAAGACGGTCGAGAAAATTCGAGAGGTCGCACGCGCTGAGCAGATCCCGATGTGGCAGGCGATCCACCGCACTCGCGAGCAGAGCCTGTTGCCCGCCAGAGCGCTGACGGCGCTCGGCAATTTTCAGGCGCTCATTGATGATCTGGATCGTTCCTCGGAAACGCTTCCGCTCGATGAACTGACCGAGCATGTGATCGAGGTGACGGGGCTGCTCGACTATCACCGTTCGGAGAAGGGTGAGCGCGGTCAGGCGCGGGTCGAGAACCTGCAGGAACTGGTGACAGCCACACGCCTCTTCGAGCCTGAGGATGAGGAGATCTCACCATTGCAGGGGTTTCTCGACAGCGCGGCGCTCGACGCAGGAGAAGGCCAGGCCGACCCCTACGAGGACAGCATCCAGATGATGACCCTGCACTCCGCCAAGGGACTCGAGTTCCCACTGGTGTTCATTGCCGGCATGGAAGAAAACCTGTTTCCCCATCAGATGTCGCTCGAAGAGCCCGGCCGTCTGGAGGAAGAGCGACGGTTGGCCTATGTCGGTATTACCCGGGCGATGAAAAAACTGGCGATCACCTACGCTGAAAACCGCCGGCTTCACGGCGGTGATATGTACAACACACCCTCGCGATTCATCCGCGAGATCCCGGCAGAGTTAATCGAAGAGGTCCGCCTTAATGGTGCGGTCTCCCGCCCGGTGGGTTCACTCGCCCATGCCTCATTGTCCGAGCCGCCACCTGCCGGCATTGATCTGGGCAGACGCGTGCTGCATCAGGTTTTTGGTGAGGGGGTCGTGACCCAGTTCGAGGGTCAGGGCAGCAATGCCCGGGTGGAGGTCAGCTTCAGTGAAGGCAGCAAGTGGCTTGTGCTTCAATACGCCAACCTGACGATACTCTAAGGACCGGCCATGCGCGAAAAACAGGTACTTCCCGTCGTCGTCGTGGGGCTCACAGCCGCCTTGGTTTCGGTCATTGCCCTGTGGACGCTGGATCGGGTTGCAGGCCCCGATCAGGCTACAGCGAGTCAGGGTGGCCCGGTAGACGTCATTGAATGGAAGCTGGTCACCACCTGGCCCAAAGGCCTACCCGGCCTCGGCGCGGCCCCTGAGAATTTTGCGCGCCGGGTCAACGAAGCCTCGGGTGGGCGCTTGCGCATCAAGGTCTTTGGTGCCGGCGAGATCGTGCCCGCTTTTGAGGTCTTTGATGCCGTCTCCAGAGGGGTGGCGGAGGCTGGCCACGGCGCTGCTTATTACTGGAAGGGCAAGATCCCCGCATCTGTTTTCTACACGGCAGTGCCCTTTGGCATGACCGCGCAGGAGGCCAACGGCTGGCTCCACTATGGTGGTGGGCTCGAGTTGTGGCGAGAGCTCTACGCGCCCTTTGGGGTTGTGCCGTTTGCAGGCGGCAGCACCGGGGTGCAGATGGCGGGCTGGTTCAATATTCGCCTCAACACCCGCGCCGACCTCGAGGGGTTGAAGATGCGGATTCCCGGCTTGGCCGGCGAGGTGTTTGACGCTGCAGGCGGCTCGGCGGTGCGCATAGCCGGGGGCGAGGTGTATACCTCCATGCAAACTGGCGTGATCGATGCGGTGGAGTGGGTGGGGCCCTACAACGATCGCACGCTTGGTTTGATGGAGGTGGGAGACTATTACTACTATCCCGGATGGCACGAGCCGGGTGCGATGCTTGAGACCATTGTGAATGCCGAGGCGCTGGCGGCACTGCCTGAGGATCTGCAGGCGATTGTGCGGGTGGCGGCGCGTGCGACCAACACCGATATGCTGGATGACTTCACCGCCAACAACAGCGAGTCTCTGCAGATTTTGCTCACCGAATTTGACACCGAGGTGCTGCCACTACCTGATGATGTGATGGACGCGCTGTATGAGAGCAGTCAGGTGGCGATCGAGGCGTTGGTCAACGCCGACCCCATGGCGAAAAAGATCGCGGCCTCCTACTTTGCTTTCGCAGAGAAAGTGCGGACCTACCACGAGATTTCTGAGCGCGCGTATCTCAACGGTCGGAACCGGTTGCTACCGCCGGTCTCACTTACTGCGGAATCGGCCGAGTGAGCTTGTTCTCGTCGATCGCCACGTAAATAAACTCTCCCTCGGTGACTTTGAGGGGCTCTCCATCCTGTTTGGCGTTAATCCAGACCTCCACGAGAATGCGGACGGAGCTCCGCCCTGTCTCCAGCACATCGCAGTAGCAGCTCACGACGGCACCCACGTGTACAGGGGTGAGAAACGACATGCCTTCGATGGCCACGGTGGCCACCCGCCCCTCGGCGAGTTCTGAGGCGGTAATGCTGCCCGCCAGGTCCATTTGTGACAGTAGCCATCCACCAAAAATGTCGCCGTTGGCGTTGGTGTCTTTCGGCATGGCAATGGTTTGTAGTGCCAGCTCGCCAAAGGGCAGTGGATGCGTATCGAGCTCTTCTACTGACATGGTGTCCCCCTAGTGGCTTAGAGCCTGCTGTACTCGCTGAGCGGTTCGGTGTCATCACCACCCGCGGTCGACTGACGCTATTATCGCCCCAATAGCCCCGGCAGCCATAGCACGAGATTGGGCCACCACCACATTAGCACCAGCAACAGAAGCTGTATCAATACGAAGGGCAGTACACCAGCATAAATCGCGCGGGTGCTCACACTGTCTGGCGCAACGCCGCGCAAATAAAACAGTGCAAAACCAAAAGGTGGCGTCAGGAAAGATGTTTGCAGGTTGACCGCAATCATGACCCCCAGCCAGATGGGGTCAAAGCCCATGGACAGCAGGACAGGCCCGACCACCGGCACGACCACAAAGGTGATCTCGATGAAGTCGAGGATGAAGCCCAGCAAGAACATCACCAGCATGACCACCAGCAACGCCATGTGGGGTCCGCCGCCAAGTTCTTCAAAAAAGCTTTCAATCAGAGTGTCGCCCCCGAACCCGCGAAAGACGAGTGAAAACACTGCCGCGCCAATGAGAATCAAAAAGACCATGCTGGTGGTGTAGAGCGTCGAGCGTGAGATATCTCGCATGACATTGAATGACAGCGCCCCGCGCGCCCAGGCCAAGAACAAAGCACCGGTGGCGCCGACGCCTGCGGCTTCTGTCGGGGTGGCCGCGCCGGCGAGAATAGAGCCCAAGACCAGCACGATGAGCCCCAGAGGCGGCAGTACCGCCATGACTGCTGCGCGGGCATCGGTCCTCTCCACGACGGCGGGGGGCGCGCGGTCAGGGTGAAGCGCGGCGCGCAACAGTACATAAGCCAGATAGAGCATCACCAGCACGACGCCCGGCACCATGGCGCCGACAAACAGGTCCCCCACTGACACGGTATCGGTATTGATGATGTTCATGCGGAGCTGCGCCTGCTGATACGCGCTGGACATGATGTCGCCCAGTAAAACGAGCGCAATCGATGGCGGAATAATCTGACCCAAGGTGCCAGTGGCGCAGATGGTGCCGGTTGCTAGCTGCGGTTGATACCCCGCTCGTAGCATGGAGGGGAGCGCGAGCACCCCCATGGTCACGACTGTGGCGCCGACAATGCCGGTGCTCGCCGCCAGCAGCGCGCCGACCACAATGACAGCGACACCCAAACCGCCCGGGCGCTCGCCAAACAAACCGGCCATATTGGCGAGCAGGTCCTCGGCGATTTTTGCTCGTTCTAGCACTACGCCCATAAGAATGAACAAGGGCACTGCCACGAGGGTTTCATTGCTCATCGTGCCAAAAATGCGCCCTGTCAGGGCGGTGAGATAGTCCGGGTCAAAGTGCCCGATCAGAATGCCCAGCGCCGCGAATCCCAATGCGGTCCCGCCGAGTGTCAGTGCTACGGGGAAGCCCAGCAGCAATACGCCGCAAACGACGATAAACATGGTGAGCGCCAATTGCCCTTCCATCAGGCGCTACCTCTCTGCCGGAGTATTGTTAGCGCGCGAGCGATCAGCGCCAAGGCCTGGAGGGCGAGCAGCAAGGCCATTGCCGGGATCAGCGTCTTAAGCAGGTAGACGAAGGGCAGACCGCCGGGTTCGGGGGAGGCTTCTCTGGCAGACCAGCTGTCTATCACGTAGTCCCAGGAGCCCCAGCCAATCAGACCACACAGCGGCAGGGTGAAGACAACATGACCCAGCCCATTGACCCACGCCTGCTGCCGCTCCGAGAAGCGCCGATAGAAGATATCAACCCGAACGTGTTGATCTGCTTGCAAGGCCACCGCCGCACCCAGCATAAAAATGGCGGCGTGAAGGTACTGCACGGTCTCTTGAGCGGCGATTGCGCCAGTATTGAAGCCGTAGCGCAACACGACGATCACCAGTACCAACAGCGCCATGATCGGGACGCACCAGGACACGGTGCGCCCCAGCCAAACTATGCCTTGATCCAGTGTGCTCGCCGGTGGGGCGTCGGGTGGCATGAGAATCCCGCGGTTTTTATCGTAGACGTGCAAGGTTATCATTCTGAGCCAAGAGATTGCAGAAGAGGCGAACCCGTGCTTTCTATTCTGTCGCCGGCCAAGACCCTCGATTACGAGACGACGCCGACCACCAAAAAATCAACGCAGCCTTTGTTTATCGATCAAGCGGCGTCGCTGGTGAAGAGCGCCCGCAAGATGGACCCTGAGGATATTCAGGGTTTGATGGGGGTATCGGAGAAAATCGCCACCCTGAATCACCAGCGATTCATGAATTGGGAGCCCGACTTCTCGCTGAAGAATGCCAAACAATCTGTGCTGGCCTTCAAGGGCGATGTCTACACCGGGCTGCAGGCAGAGACTTTGAGTGCCGACGAGCTGGCCTTCGCACAGAAGCATCTGCGCATTCTCTCTGGTTTATATGGATTGTTGCGACCGCTGGACCTTATGCAGCCTTACCGGCTGGAGATGGGCCTGCCTTTTGCCAATGCGGGTGGGAAAAACCTGTATGAGTTCTGGGGTGATCGCATTACCGAGACCTTGGGGCAGCACCTTAAGGCGAGCGGTAGCCGGGTTCTGGTTAATCTGGCCTCAAATGAATACTTCAAGGCGGTCAAACCTAAGTTGTTGGACGTTGAGGTCATCACGCCACAGTTCCGCGACCTAAAAAACGGCCAGTACAAAATGATTTCCTTCTTCGCCAAGAAGGCGCGCGGGGTCATGGCCCGTTACATTATTCAGAAGGGTCTCAACGAACCCGCAGGCCTCAAGCGCTTCAAGGGCGATGGCTACTATTACAGCAAAGAGCACTCAGAGGGTAACAACTGGGTATTCTTGCGTGACGCGCCCCCTCAGGGCTGATCACCCTCCTGCTTGAAGGGCAACAACGTCGAGGCCTCACGCTGGTAGGCGCGGACCTGCTCTGACTCCTGTTCTGCGAACTGCGCCACGGCTTCACGCAAGCGCTCATCGACAATCCAGTGATTTGAGTAGGTCAAAATCGGTTCGAACCCTCGCTGAATTTTGTGTTCGCCCTGCGCCCCCGGGTCAAAGCGCGACAACCCGGCCTCAATACAGTATTCGATGCCGCGGTAATAGCAGGCCTCGAAATGCAGGAACTCAAACTCTGCGAGGCACCCCCAGTATCGTCCGTAAAGTGTGTTCTCCCCTTCAAAAAAAAGCGACGCCGCGACGGGTTGTTGGTCTCGCTCTGCGATGACCATGACCGGCACCTGTCCCAACCCCGGGCAGGTCTCAGTAAAAAATCGTTCCGTCAGATAGCCACCGTGCCCTGAGCGTTTGGCGTAGGTTGTTTGGTAACAGCGGTGAAAGAATTGCCACTGTTCGGGACTGATCTCCTCGCCCTTCAGTGTTTTGAGCGAGAGGCCCTGACGAGCGATTTGTTCACGTTCCCGCCGTAGGTTTTTGCGTTTGCGACTGCTGAAGCGATCGAGAAAGTCTTGAAAGTCACGGTAGTCGCGGTTAAACCAGTGAAACTGGGTTGTCAGTCGCTGCGGCATCTCACAGCTGCGTAGCTGCTCCGAGGCGGCCTCATCCAAAAACAACACGTGCCAGCTGGAGATCTCAAGTTCCTCGCTCATTGCTTTGACGCAGGTCGCCATGGTGGCGATCGCGCCAGCGTCTCCGGTGAGATCACCCAGCCGCCGCCCGGTGGCTGGCGTGAAAGGAATTGCCGTCACGAGCTTGGGATAGTAACGAAGCCCCATGCGCTGCCACGCATCCGCCCAGGACCAGTCGAAAACGTACTCGCCGTAACTGTGGTTCTTAAGATACGCGGGCAGCACCCCGGCTGGCGCCCCACTCTGCTCAAGGGTGATATGCGCAGGCTGCCAACCGCTCTCAGCGGTGGTGCAGGCCGAGGTTTCCAGCCCATGCAGGAAGTCCCAGCGCAGAAAGGGGTCACTGTCACCAAAGCAGGATTGCCACAGCGAGGGGTCGAGATCGGCGATGGACCGATGCAGCTTGGCGTCAAAGGCGTCCATCGTGCTCAGCCGGAGCTGACACCAATCCAGAAGTGGCCGCAAAGACCCGTGAGAATAATCAGGCCTATCCACTTGCTCTGGTTAAAGGCCGCAAAGCATTGCTCGACGTCGCGGTCCCGAATCAGCCACAGGTGTCGGGTAAAGAGGATGCCAACGATGGCGACGGCAGCGTAATAGATCGGGCCCAGTGCAAAGGCCACCCCACAGCGCCAAAAAGCGATGAGGCAGAGGCACTGCAACAGGCCAATGATCCGCACGTCGAGGTTGCCAAAGAGAATGGCGGTGGATTTGATGCCTACCGACAGGTCGTCCTCCCGATCAACCATGGCGTATTGGGTGTCATAGATCACCGTCCACAACAGGTTGGCAACAAACAGCCACCACAGCGCGCTGGGTAAGGCATTGATGCTCGCTGCGAAGGCCATGGGAATGCTCCATGAAAAGGCAGTGCCGAGCACGATCTGCGGCAAGTGGGTAATCCGCTTCATCAGAGGATAGATCATCGCCAGCCCTGCGCCCGCAAAGGACAGTTTAATGGTCAGCGGATTAGTCAGAGCCACAAGCCCCAGCGCGGTAGCCAGCAGCAACAAGAGAAGCGCTAAGGCCTCTTTAACGGTCAGTGCGCCGGTGACCAACGGGCGCAACCGTGTGCGCTCCACGTGACCATCGAGATTACGGTCAGCAAGATCGTTGGCAATACACCCTGCCGCCCGCATGACCACGATGCCCGCCGAGAAGATGGCGAGCAGCTGCAGACTCGGGAAACCCTCGTTGGCCAGTGCAATACCCCACAGTGTCGGAGCCGCTAACAGAAAGGTGCCAATCGGTTTATCAAAGCGCATGATCTCTAACGCAGCACGCCATTTTGACGAGGCGCCAGAAGGATTTAACGAAGGGGATAACTCACTCAAAGGAATGCATTCTTGTCTCGCGGCCGCACAGTCTAGCGGCCTGCGGGGGGGGATGCGACAGGGCGTGATCAGACTCTGGCGAAATCTGCCCGGGCACCTGCCCACCTTTGCATCAGGGCCTGCGCGCGGCCGGGGTCGCGCTCGTACAGCCTCGCAGCGATGTCTTGCGCCTCGATGAGCAGTGGTTCGTGCTCTGGCAATAGGGCAATCCGGAATGCCGCGAGACCTGTTTGCCGCGTTCCGAGCAACTCGCCCGGACCACGGATTTCGAGATCGGCTTCAGCAATGACAAAGCCATCATGGGACTCCTGCATCACTTTCAGGCGCTGCTGGGCGGTGTCGGAAAGCGGCTGTCGGTAGAGCAACAGGCAGTGGCTGTCGACCGCGCCGCGCCCGACCCGTCCTCTCAGCTGGTGTAGCTGGGCGAGCCCTAAGCGCTCCGCGTTGTCGATGATCATCAGGCTCGCGTTGGGCACATCAACACCTACTTCGATCACCGTGGTAGCCACCAACAGCTGGAGCTCGCCGGCCTTGAACGCGGCCATCACGGCGGCTTTTTCAGTGGGCTTCAGCTTGCCGTGCACGAGGCCAATCTGCACATCAGGGAGCGCTTGTCGCAATTGATCGAGTGTGGCCTCAGCCGCCTCTATATCTAAGGTGTCACTCTCCTCGATGGCGGTGCAGACCCAATAAGCCTGTCTGCCCTCGCGGCAGGCGCTACCCACGCGTCGCATCACCGCGTCACGCCGCGTGTGATCCATTAGCGTCGTCGTAACGGGCTGGCGACCGGGAGGGAGCTCATCGATGATTGAGCAGTCGAGATCGCCATAAGCCACCATCGCCAGTGAACGCGGAATGGGTGTGGCGGTCAGTGCCAACTGATGTGGATGCTCGTCGCCAACACCTTTATCAGCCAGTGCTAGCCGCTGGTGCACACCGAAACGATGCTGTTCATCGACAATGATCAGACCGAGTCGATGAAAGTGCACGTCATCTTGAAACAGGGCATGGGTGCCAACGACCAGGGACGCCTCGCCACTCGCCAGCGCTTGCAGCACCTGCTGTCTCGCTTGGCCTTTGGTTCGACCGCTGAGCCAGGCTACCGGCTGATCGAGGGGGGTCAGCCAGGCGTCGAGGGTGGAAAAGTGTTGCTCCGCCAGCAACTCGGTCGGCGCCATGAAGGCGACCTGATACCCGGCGGCGATCGTATCCAGCGCCGCGCGCGCCGCCACCAGTGTCTTCCCTGAGCCCACGTCACCCTGAACCAGTCTGAGCATGGGCTGTGTTTGTGCCATATCCTCTGCCAGCTCGGTGGCAACGCGCTCCTGCGCGGCGGTGGGCGCAAAAGGAAGGGCTTTGAGAAATGCCGCGGCGATGGGCGATGAGGGCGCAATGGCCGGCGCGAGGTGGCGCCGCTCACTGTCCCGGACCCCCTGCACGGTCAATTGATGTGCAATGAGTTCTTCCCTGGCCAGCCGAATTTGTGCGGGGTGCGTGCTCTCTAGAATCTGGCCGAGCGCTGCGGTTGGTGGCGGATTGTGGAGAAAGGTGATGGCTTCGGTGAGGCTCACGCGATCATCTGTGATCCCGTCGAGTAAGTCCTCGGGGGGCTCTTTGCTGAGTAGCGCGAGCGCCTGCCCACAGAGTTTCCGCCAGGTGCTTTGACCCAGACCGCTGACCGTTGGGTAAACGGGCGTCAGCGCGGCCTCTAGAAGTTGTGCACCCTCTCCCAGTCGGTACTCGGGATGTACCATTTCGATTTTCCCACCCAACCATCGCGGTGTGCCGAACAGCTGTATGGATGAGCCTTGCTTGAACTGCGAAACCTGCGCCTGTCGAAAGTGGAAAAACCGCAGGGTGAGCAGCCCGGTGCCGTCATCGACTTTTACTACCAGCGCTCGTCTGCGCCCCATGGTGACAGCAGCAGCCCGGACCTCGGCCTCGACGACGGCGTCGACCTGGTCGCACAAGCCGCCAATGGCCGTGAGTTTCGTGCGGTCCTGATAGCGGAGCGGAAAATGAAACAGCAAATCTTCCAGCGAGCAGATGCCGATATCTGCCAGTCGGGCCGCCATCTTGTCTCCTACCCCGCGCAGGACGGTAACAGGATGTTGAAGAATGCTCTGGCTCAAGCGCGCCCCGGTCTCAAAAGGCCTCGTGGTAGGCTCGTATCTTAGCGATTGTTTGATAAGGCCGTGAAGCCATGCAGGTGTTGATCCTTGGCTGTGGTGATATTGGTACGCGCGTGGGCCTGTCCTTGCTCGAAGGTGGGTGGCGCGTTGCAGCGGCGCGTCGCAACCCGGATCGGTTGCCCGATCAATTTGACCGCCACACAGTGAATCTCGTGGATCCGGCAAGCTGGGAGTCGCTGGATGCTGTGGCGCCGGACTATGTGGTGGTGACCCCAACCCCCCAATCCTATGACCCCGCGGGGTATCAGGCAGGGTTCGCTAAGGTCGCCAAGACGCTCGCGAGCCAAAAGTGGATCGCGCAGTGCCGCCGCGTGATCTGGGTGTCTTCTACCCGGGTTTACCGAGAATCAGGGGGCGGTTGGGTGGACGAGCATTCGCCGCTGAATCTCGATGAGGTGCAAGCCAGCTCGATGATTGCCGCGGAAGCAGCGATTCGCCGCGCGGCGACGGCGACCATCATCCGTCCGGCGGGGGTGTACGGCGATCCGGAGGGTATGCTGATGAGGCGGGTTCAGGCGGGTGAGGGCGGGGCGACGGGCGCGCTGTATGGCAACCGTATCCACCGTGAGGATCTAGCGCGTCTCATTGTTCATTGCGTCGATCGTGACGCCGCGGGTGAGTCGGTGCCGCCGACGGTGGTCGGTGCTGACCAGGATCAGACCCCGACCCATGAGATTGAAGATTGGTTGGCGGATCAGATCGGGGTCACCCTGACCAGGCGGTCTGATCCGTCGCCTCTCCGCGCCCACCGGCGCTGCAGCAATGCACTACTTGGGAGAATCGGTTTCCAATTGTCCTATCCCACATGGCGGGAGGGATACGCGGCGGCGTTGGGTCAGCTATGAGGGCCGGAGCAGGTGGGTGAAAGCGTTGGTATTGCTGCGTACCTTATAACGACAGAATCGCCTCGACCTCAATGCGAGCACCTTTAGGGAGTGCCGCAACTTGAACACAGGCTCTTGCGGGATACGGTTCATCGAAGTGGCGCGCCATGACCGTGTTGACCGCATCGAAGTCACCAAGATCAGTCAGCGAGATATTGATTTTCACGGCGTCATCCAGCGTGCCACCCGCGGCGTCTGCCACCGCACTCAGGTTACTGAAGACCTGCTCGGCCTCTGCGCTGATATCGCCCTCAACCATGGTCATGGAAGCGGGGTCGAGGGGTATCTGACCTGATATCCAGACGGTATTTCCCACCTTGATGCCCTGCGAGTAGGGCCCGATCGCCTGAGGCGCTGCCTGGGTAGCAATAACGGCTCTGTTGGACACAACGATCTCCTCCGAATAGGCGCGTAGCGGCCTATTGAATAACGGACTGATGAGGGCTGCAAGGCCGAGGATAAAGCCGCGGCGGCGGGCCTTCATATTCAGCGAATGTCTTTTAGCGGCGGGCGCTGCGCACGACTTTGAGTACGCCGTCGACGCTGCGCAGCCGCTTCATGACATGCGCTAAATGGGTACGACTGCTGACCTGTAGCTCCAGGTCGACAAAGGTGAATTCCACGTCCTTGTTCTGCGTGGCAATGCGCTCGATGTTGAGGCCAATGCTGCTGAGCCGCGTCGCCAACACCGCGATCATGCCGCGGCGGTTTTCTACCTGTACCCTGAGTCCGACGGGATAGTTTCGCTCCACCGCCTCGTCCCAGCGCAGGGAAATCAACCGGTCGGGCTGTTCTCGCAGTTCCAGCAGGTTGCGACAGCTATCCCGATGCACCATGAGCCCCTTCTCCTGCCCGAGATAGCCCTGAATCGCGTCGCCCGGCAGCGGGCAGCAGCATTTGGCATAGGTGACGCCCACGCCTTCGGTGCCACGGATGCCCAGTGCGGCCGCCTCGCCGCCCACGGCAGAGTTGTCACTGGTGCTGGTGAGGTGGGCGACGACAATGTGCGGGAGCGTGTTGCCGAGAGCAACATCCACCAGCAACGTGTCGATGTCGGCTTTGCCCAGCGCCGAGAGCGCGGCCTGCATGGTGTCGTCTTCGATGCCGTTCAGCCGCGAACCATAGGCCATCAACGCCCGATCCAACAGGTTGCGACCCAACACCAGTGAGTCCTCGCGGCGCTGATCTTTCAAAAAGTGACGGATATGGGTCCTGGCACGGGCGGTCACGACCCAATTCAGCCAAGAGGGGCTTGGCCGGCCCGTAGGGGAGGTCACGATCTCGATCGTTGCGCCGCTTTCCAGAGGCTCTGACAGAGGCACTAACTGATTGCTGACTCGCGCGGCGACGCAGTGATTGCCAATGTCACTGTGCACGGCGTAGGCGAAATCCAGCGCACAGGAGCCCTTGGGTAGCTCAAGAATGTCCCCGCGCGGCGTAAAGACGTACACCTCGTCGGGGAACAGGTCGATTTTGACGTTTTCGATGAACTCTAGCGAGTCGCCGGCGCGCTGCTGCATTTCCAACAGACCCTGAACCCACTCACGCGCGCGGGTGTGGGAGATGCTCGCCCCTGTTTCCTCGCTTTTGTAGAGCCAATGGGCGGCGATGCCGTTGTTGGCCATATCTTCCATTTCGTGGGTTCGGATCTGGATTTCAATGGGCACACCGTGCATGCCCTTCAATACGGTGTGCAAAGACTGGTAACCGTTTGCCTTGGGAATGGCGATGTAGTCCTTGAACTCCCCGGGCACCGGTTTGTAGAGGCTGTGCACCATACCCAGCGCGCGGTAGCAGTCATCGACAGAATCGACAATCAGCCGGAAGGCAAAGATATCCATCACCTGAGAGAAGGATTTTCGCTTGGCCTTCATTTTGTTGTAGATGCTGTAGAGGTGCTTTTCCCGCCCCACGACGGTGGCGTTGAGACCCTCGCGGTTCAGGGTCTGGCTCAACTGATCGCGAATTTGGTCAACCAGCTGTTTCCGGTTGCCGCTCGCTGACTTTCGCGCTGCTTCGAGCCGTCTGGCGCGCATGGGGTAGAGCGCCTTAAGGCCCAGGTCTTCGAACTCCATGCGCACTTCATTCATACCCAGGCGCATGGCGATGGGGGCGTAAATATCTAATGTCTCACTGGCGATGCGTTTGATTTTTTCTCGGTTCAGTACGCCGAGCGTGCGCATGTTATGCAGGCGATCCGCCAGCTTGACGAGGATGACGCGGATGTCTTTCGCCATCGCCAGGGTCATTTTCTGAAAGTTCTCGGCTTGGCGGAGCTCCACCGAGTCAAACTCCACGTGGGTCAGTTTGCTGACCCCATCGACCAGTTCCGCAACCTCCTCGCCGAACTGGGCACCAATGTCTTCCTTGTTGACGCCCGTGTCCTCGATCACATCGTGCAGCAGCGCGGCCATCAGGCTCTGGGCATCCATACGCATGCGAGCGAGAATGCTGGCCACCGCCAGCGGATGAGTGACGTAGGGCTCACCACTGCGCCGTGTTTGGCCGTAGTGAGCTTGCTCGGAGTAATAGTATGCGCGCCTCACCAGCTGCGCTTGGTCCAGCGGAAGGTAATCGGCGATCAGCTGCTCAAAGGCTGCCAATGAGCTTTTGGCGAACTGCCCCTCGCGGGGAATCGAATGTGCAGTGGCAGTGTGCCCCGGGCGGGAGCCAATGCCGGGGAGTGATCCGCTGAGTGCTTGGAGCGTTGTTGCCACCACCGTCAGCGGATCCCGTGATTAGAGGATGGGCGTCTCGAAGCTGGCCGCCAGTTCTTCCTCTGCTTCGATTTCGCTTTCGCGGGCGAGTACTTCCGGAGTAATCAAACCCTCGGCGATTTCTCGCAACGCGATGACCGTGGCCTTGTCTGACTCGTCCTCTACGAGCGGATCGCGACCACCGATGGCCATTTGCCGGGCGCGCTTGGAAGCGAGCATGACAAGCTCAAATCGGTTATCGACATTGTCCAGACAGTCTTCAACAGTAATTCTTGCCATGACAGCATGGTCTCCTTCATTGTTGCCGCGGTACAAAGCGGCCGCGCAGTATAGCGTAGGAATCAGCTTTGCACCGCCCCCATAACTGCGGAAATTTACCTGCCGCTCATACCGTTACGGATCATCTAGGCGAGCAGATCCTCAATCAGATCCTGAAGAGCGGACTGCTGCTGGCCGGTTCTGAGTCGCAGTGAACGCACTAGCGCCTGTAGTGCCTCCAGTGCCGTCTCAAACTCGTCGTTGATGATCAGGTAGTCAGCCTCGTCCCAATGCGACATCTCATCTCGCGCGGCACGCATTCGAATATCGATGGTGTCTTCCTCATCTTGACCCCGCGCATACAGTCTCGCTTTGAGGGCATCAAGAGAGGGTGGCAGGATGAAGAGCCACGCGCTGTCTGGTAACAGCTTTCTCACTTGCTGAGCACCCTGCCAATCGATCTCTAAAATGACGTCTGCTCCGTCGGATAGCCTGGATTCCAGTTGCGCCAAGCTAGTGCCATACAGATGACCGAAGACCTCGGCTGATTCGAAGAATGCACCGGCCTCGCGCATTTCATGGAAGACTTCTGTCGAGATAAAGAAGTAATTGACGCCCTCCGCTTCGCCGGGCCGTTGTGGTCGGGTTGTGTGCGACACGGAAACTTCAACCCGCTCATCCTGTTCCATTAATGCTTTGATGAGCGAAGTCTTGCCCGCGCCGCTGGGCGCAGACACGATTAACAGCTGTCCTTTTGTCGCATTCACACTCAAAGTCTACTCAATGTTCTGGATTTGCTCGCGCATCTGCTCGATTAAAACTTTGAACTCTACCGAGACATTAGTGGTGCTGAGCGCGGTGGATTTTGAGCCCAGCGTATTGGCCTCGCGATTGAGCTCTTGCATCAGAAAATCCAGTCGCCTGCCGACCGGCGTGGTGCTTTGAAGGGCCGACTCAATGGCATCAAGGTGCGCGTCCAGACGATCCATTTCTTCTTCCACATCGGCCCGCTGCAATACATACACAATTTCTTCTTCCAGCCGCATCGGTTCTGCTTCGATGTCGAGCGACTGCAGCCGATCCAGCAGGCGCTGTCGATGCGCCGCCTGTAGCGCCGGCAGCTGTTGCCGAAGCGTGGTGAGATGTTCCCGCATCGCATCTGATCGCTGTCGAATCAGAGCGGCCAGTTTCTCGCCTTCCTGTTGCCGCTGCTCGCGCAGCCCTTCGAAGCACTTTCTGGCGGCATCGGTTGTCGCACGCTGTAGCGCTTCCATATCGGTTTCGGGCTCGCTGAGCACGCCGGGCGAGAGCAGCAGCGCGAGCTGGTCCGGCGCTGTGGCTTCGGGGAACTCGCCTGCAACTTCTGACAACGCGGCCTTCAGGGCGGAGAGCCGCTCACGATGGAGTGTGGCGGGGGCACCGGAGCCGCCGTCGGAAACACGGACCAACATCTCAAGCTTGCCACGAGCAAAAAATGTCCCCGCCTGCTCGCGCAAACTGCCTTCCACGCTTCTCAGTGTGTCCGGCATCCTACACTGCAGATCCAGGTAGCGATTGTTGACGGAGCGGCACTCTACGGTGACCGTCAGGGCCTCCGTTGTTACACTCCCGCGGGCAAAGCCCGTCATGCTCTGAGTCACCGTTATTCCTCGACCAAGCGCGCTGCTAAGTGTAACAGCAGTAACTCGGACTGAACGTTATCCACAGCAGGAGAACCGTTATGGACACACTACCCGACCGGCCAAGTGGCCGTGCCCCGGACGCCATGCGCGCTATTCAGTTTGACCGGGGATACACCTGTCACGCTGAGGGCTCGGTGTTGGTGTCTTTTGGACAGACAAAGGTGATTTGTACGGCGAGTGTGAGCGCCGGCGTACCCGGCTTTCTGCGGGGAAAGGGCGAGGGGTGGTTGACCGCCGAGTACGGTATGTTGCCGCGCTCTACCGGGTCGCGGATGGACCGGGAGGCAGCGCGCGGCAAGCAGGGTGGCAGAACGGTTGAAATTCAGCGGCTCATTGGTCGGTCCTTGCGTGCCGCCTTGGATCTCAAGCTGTTGGGAGAGCGCACGATCACTGTGGACTGCGATGTGATTCAGGCAGATGGCGGCACCCGCACAGCGGCTATTTCGGGGGCCTGTGTGGCGGTGGTCGACGCGTTGAACCACCTTCAGCGCGCTGGCGAGCTGGATGCCGATCCGCTGAAGCATTTGATCTCCGCGGTCTCTGTTGGTGTCTGGAATGGCCTGCCGATAGCGGACCTTGATTATGCTGAGGACTCGACGGCGGACAGCGACATGAATGTGGTGATGACGGAGCAGGGTGGTCTGATCGAGGTGCAGGGCACCGCGGAGGGCGCCACTTTTAGTCAGGCGGAACTGACGGGTCTTCTCGCGCTGGCCTTTTCCGCTGGTGAAGCTATTACGGCCGCCCAGCGGGCCGCACTCAGCGCCGGCTAGAGGTTCAGGTCGTAATCGATGATGACGGGAGCGTGGCGTGAGAACGCTTTCTCATCAAAAATAGTGCCGCGCTCAACCTGGCTCACCAGAAGCTCGGAAATGATATGGGTATCGGTGCGCAGACCGCCCGCATCGTCGCCATCAGGCCACCAGGTATAGGCGCCTGGGTCCTGATCAGTCAGTGCGTAAGCGTCGGCGTAACCGCTGTCGTAAAGATCCAGCAACCAACCGCGTTCCGAAGGCGATAGCCCGGGCAGCGCCTGACTGTTCCCGGCGTCCTCCGCATCGGCATGATGCGCCATGAGCTCCCAGCCACCACAGAGAATGTAGCCCCGGCGTTTGTGGCGCACTTTTTCGAGGTGGCTACTGAGCTGTGAGAGAAAGTCCAGCTTGCGCGCCATGGCCTCAGGGCTGCCCGTGCCGCTGGGCACCAGCACCGAGCCCACGCTGATCTCGTTAAAGTCTGCCTGGATGTAGAGGCCCTGAGCGTCAAACGCCTCGAACCCCAGACCCCAGATGATGGCTTTGGGCAGCTGCTTGCAGTAGATGGCGACGCCATTCAGGCGGGGGTCGTCGTAATGGTCCAGAAAGTACGGGTTGTAGTGATCGGGGAAAAAGGCATTGCCGGAGAGCATGTGTTCGGCGCAACGAGTGTCTTGCAGACAAATAATGTCTGCGTCCTGTGCAAACAGCCACTCCAGACAGCCCGTATTGGCTGCCTGTTCTAGCCCCTCGACGACGAGGCTGATGACCTTCATTGCTAGTCCTACTCGTTATGTTTTCATATGATACGGTGAAACCGCGGGTGCAGACTGCGCCCCGACGCGGATTCGGGGCTGTTAATCGCAGCCTGAACAACAAAACGCCATGGAGTGAGGTGTGAATAAGACTGCGCAGCCTTTCCAGGAGGACTTTATCGAATTGGCACTGGAGTGTGAGGTGCTGCAATTCGGTGAGTTTGAGCTCAAGTCCGGGCGGATCAGTCCCTATTTTTTCAACGCCGGCAAGTTCTCGACAGGCGGCGCGCTGGCGCGCTTGGGGCGTTGCTATGCCGCGGCCCTACACGCGTCGGGTCTGCGGGCCGATATGCTGTTTGGTCCGGCTTATAAAGGCATTCCTTTGGTCTCCGCCACTGCGGTTGCGTTGTCAGAGCAACACGGTGTGGATTTGCCGTTTGCCTTTAACCGCAAGGAAGCCAAGACCCACGGCGAGGGCGGCAATATTGTCGGCGCGCCGCTCGCCGGCGATGTGGTGGTCATTGATGATGTGATGACTGCCGGGACGGCCATTCGCGAATCCATGACCATACTCAATGAGTCGGGTGCCCGCGGCGCGGGTGTCGTGATCGGGCTGGATCGTTGCGAGCGAGGCGATGGCGAGCGCTCGGCCGTGCAGCAAGTGGAACAGGATTGGGGGCTCACGGTGGTGAGCGTGGTGTCGCTACACGACATCATTGCTTGGGTGGAGAGCAATCCTGCCATGGCGGAACACCGTGAGGCTTTGGAGCAGTATCGGGAGCGTTACGGTGTGGCCTAAGTACCTCCCCGCCGCGATCTTGCTCGGCGCCTGTGCGGGAAGCGTGACGGCCGCTGAGCTATACCGCTACCACAACGATGCGGGCGTTACGGTAGTCGACTGGGCAATTCCCGCCGCCTACGTGAGCAGTGGATACGAAGTACTGAATGACTCGGGCCAGGTGCTTCGGGTAGTGCCGCCTGCAAAAACGGATACCGAACTCGAGCGTGACGCGGCGGCTGCCCGTGCGCAAGAGGCGGAGGCCGCGGCCCGGACGGCGCAGTTGGAGCGCGACACTTTTTTGTTACGGCGCTATAGCACGGTTCAGGATATTGAGGCCGCTCGGGATCGTTCGCTGAAAGAGCTCGACATCCGCATTGCCATCCTTAGCAGCCAGCGTGAGACCTTGTCCGAGCAACTCGCTAGCCATCAGGCGGCATTGGAGACGACAGAGCCCCCCGGAGGCGCCACCAGTCAGTACGAGGAAGAGACGGTGGCGGCGCTCCAAGCCGAAATCCAAAGCCTTGACGAGGCGACGGAAGGTCGACAACAGCAGTCCGCGGCCCTGGCTGAGGCTTACGGTCGCGATATCGCCCGCTTTGCTGAGCTCGAGGAAATCGTTGCCTTGCGGCGCGAGATGAGCATAGCGCCCACGTCACCCTAGCGCCGTAGTGAGTGTCCTATGAGCTGCCGGTGATAGTGGGCTTCATCAAGCCGTCAGTCAGCTGTGCCCATTGATCGACCCAGCCCTCTGTCGGGCTGCGCCGGAAGTCGCTGCGGCAAAATTGCGACACCCGGCCTTCCGCCGCGGCCATGAGTAAGTTGGCTGCAGTCGCGATCGGCAGGCGGGTACGGCGCTGCTCCCGCATCTCTGCTTCTCGCAGATACTGCTTGAGCTGAGTCTCCAGGCGCTGATACAGCTGCTCAACCTGTTGATGCAGCCGCAACGACTCACCTGTTAGCGCTCGTCCCGTGAGCAATCGTGTGATACCCGGGTTCTTCTCGCAGAATTCCAGATAGATGTTTAGCAGTCTCTGGCACTGATCGAGCGCGCCGGCCTGCTCGCCGGGGATGCGACCAATCAGGCCAAACAAGGTGTCTTCAGCAAACTCCAAGAGTGCAGCGTACATGGTGCGTTTGGAGGGAAAGTGGCGGTATAGCGCGGCCTCCGAGACCCCCACAGCCGCTGCGATCCGGGCGGTTGTAATGCGGGTGTCGGGAGCTTCCTCCAGCATCTCCGCGAGCGCCATGAGAATCTGCTGCTTACGGTCAACCTGAGCGGTAGGTGCGCTGTCCGGCATGAGCTCTCGAACGTTCGGGGTATGGGACGATGCTAATCAGAGCGTGAGTTGGGTGCAAATCGCTCAGCGCTGAGCGCTGATCTGTGTCCCGATACCCTCGTCCGAGAAGATTTCCAGCAGCGCTGCGTGGGCCACGCGGCCGTCGATAATATGGGCGCTGGACACGCCGCTTTGTACGGCTTCGAGTGCACACTGAATCTTGGGCAACATCCCGCCGTGAATGACGCCCTGCTCAATCAGTTCCTCGACCTGTTGGGTACTGAGTCCGGTCAGAATGTTGCCCTCCGCGTCCAGAAGTCCTGCCACATTGGTCAAGAGCATCAGCTTTTCTGCCTGTAGCACCTCCGCCAATTTGCCGGCGACCAGATCGGCATTGATATTGTAGGTTTTGCCATCTGTGCTGCCCGCAACCGGCGCAATCACGGGGATGTAGTCGCTGCCGATCAACATGGTCAGAATATCGGTATCGATGCTGGCCACTTCGCCGACCTGGCCAATATCCTTTGCCCCTTCTCGGCCCCAGTCACCCGCCAGTTTGCGAGCCTGAATGAGCTGGCCATCCTTGCCCGTGATGCCAATAGCGCGGCCGCCATTTCGGTGAATGCTGTCAACGATCTCCTTGTTCACGGAGGCGCCCAGCACCATTTCGACCACATCCATCGTGTGCTCGTCAGTGACCCGCATGCCATCGACAAATTCGGACTCGATATTGAGACGCTCCAGCAGTTCGCCAATCTGTGGCCCACCACCGTGCACCACAATCGGATTCATGCCAACCAGCTTCATCAACACCACGTCACGGGCAAAACTCTCCTGGAGCTCCCCATCCGTCATGGCGTTGCCGCCAAATTTGATGACAAAGGTCTTGCCCGTGAAGCGTTGGATGTAGGGCAGTGATTCGGTCAGGATCCGAGCAAAATTCCCAGCCTCACCCTGATTGAGCGACATGGTCTGTAATCCGGCGCAAATAAAGCGCAGAGAATGATCCGCTGCGCGCGCAAAGGCAATGTGAAGATGCCGCAGACCGGGTTGAGCGCGGTTAGTGCCTCGGACCGGTCTTAAGGCCGATCAAAATTGCAAGCATTAGCGATCCAGCGTCGCGGCAACGGCGGCAACAATCTGTTCTGCGATGACCCGTTTGCTGGCCAAGGGCAGGCTTTGTTCCTGTGCTTCCGTGATGAGATGCACCGCATTTTGCTCAGAGCCGAAAGTCGTATCAGGGTCGCTGACGTCATTGGCAATGATCATATCGAGCCCCTTTCTCCTTCGTTTTTCCCTAGCGTGATCCATCAGGGATTCCGTCTCGGCAGCAAAACCCACCACCACAGAAGGCCGGCTCGCTGATTGTGCAACGCAGGCGATGATGTCGGGGTTTTCGACCAGCGTGAGCGTCAGGGGTGCGCCACCTGCCTTTTTGATTTTGTCCGCCGATGCGGATTCGGGCCGGTAGTCAGCGACCGCTGCGGCGCCGATGAACACATCAGCACCTGCTGACAGTACCAGTGCCTGCTCACACATCTCGGTGGCTGAGGTAACCGGGTGCACTGTCACCCGCTCGGGCGCGTCCAAATGTACTGGCCCAGAGATCAATTCAACCTGCGCACCGGCCTCGGCACAGGCCCCTGCCAGCGCAAAGCCCATTTTTCCGGAGCTATGGTTGCTCAAATAGCGAACCGGGTCGATGGCCTCTATGGTCGGGCCCGCGGTGATCACTACCCGTCGCCCTTCCAGTAGCCGGCTTTCAAAGCGCGCGTTGACGGTGGCCACGATAGCTTCAGGTTCCAGCAGTCGGCCCGGCCCTATGTCACCACAAGCCTGTTCTCCTGCATCGGGGCCGATAATTTGAATGTCCCGCGAGGCGAGCATCTGAATGTTGTCCTGGGTCGCAGCGTGGGCCCACATCTGCTGATTCATGGCCGGTGCCACGGCGACTGGTGCGGGTGTGGCGAGCGCGACAGTCGTCAACAGGTCATCGGCGCGACCCTGCGCGAGCCGTGCGATCACGTCTGCGGTGGCGGGTGCAATGATCATCACGTCTGCCCAGCGCGCGAGTTCAATATGCCCCATACCCGCCTCCGCCGCCTCGTCGAGGAGCTCGGTGTGCGTGGGCTCCCCGGACAGGGCCTGCATGGTGAGGGGGGTGATGAACTCTGTGGCACCCCGGGATAGCACAACACGCACCAGCGCTCCCTGCTTTTTCAGCAGTCGCACCAGCTCCGCGCCTTTATAGGCCGCGATACCGCCAGAGATGGCCACCAGAATGTGGCGCTGGTTTAACCGGCCCATAGGCCCCAAATCCCCAGATGAGATCGTGCGCACCCTAGCATTTGCGGGGGTTTTTGCACACTTGGGGTTGTGGCCGCCTGACCTCGCTTGCGCCCCCAAAGCCCCTCTGGTATAAAACGCGCCCTTTCTAGATCTCGACGGGGACTCCCATGTCACGTGTCTGTCAGGTTACGGGTAAGCGGCCCGCAACCGGTAACAATGTTTCGCACGCCAAGAATCGCACCAAGCGCCGTTTCTTGCCGAATTTACACAACCATCGTTTCTGGGTTGAGTCCGAGAAGCGCTTCGTTTCTCTGCGCGTCTCTTCCAAGGGGATGCGTATTATTGATAAGCGCGGGATCGAGACGGTTTTGGAAGAGCTCCGTGCTCGCGGCGAGAAGGTCTGAGGATTAAACCATGCGTGAAAAGATCAGAATGAACTCAACGGCCGGCACTGGCCACTTTTACACGACGGACAAGAACAAGCGCACCATGCCCGACAAGCTTGAGATGAAGAAGTACGATCCGGTAGCGCGCAAGCACGTTGTGTATAAGGAAGCGAAGATCAAGTAATCGCTACGGCAATCATCGAAAACCCCGGCCCTGAGCCGGGGTTTTTGTTTCTGAGTTCCGCACACCCGCTTACTGGCCTCCTGTCAGGGTGTGTGGTCAGATAGCCCATGCGCTATCTCGAGTCGCAGTAGCAGCGGTCGCCCATGCCAGAGTTACCTGAAGTTGAAACCACCTGCCGCGGTATCGCGCCACATATTGTGGGGCGCAGTGTGCGCGAGGTAATTGTGAGAGAGCCGCGCTTGCGTTGGCCCGTGCCGACCACATTGAATCAGCTGATGTCAGGCGCGCGATTTTTGTCTGTCAGCCGGCGGGCAAAATATTTATTAGTGACGACTGAGCGCGGCATTCTAATGGTGCATCTGGGCATGTCCGGAAGCCTGAGGATCATGCCTGCTGACACCCCGCCCCTGTTCCATGACCATATCGATGTGGTGTTAGATGATGGCCGCTGCCTCCGGTATCACGACCCGAGACGGTTTGGCAGTTTCCACTGGCTTGAATCAGAGCAACACCCTCTGTTGGATCATCTGGGGCCTGAGCCGCTGTCAGACACGTTCAATGGGGCTTATCTCTATGAGCGATCACGTGCGCGCCGTATACACGTAAAGCAGTTCATCATGGACGGCAAAGTCGTGGTGGGGGTCGGCAACATCTACGCCAATGAGGCGCTTTTCATGGCGGGTATTCATCCTGCGCGAGGAGCCGGCCGTATCGCGGCGGCGCGTTACGAGCGGTTAGCGGGCACCATTAAGCAGGTGTTGGGTGCCGCGATCGAGCAAGGCGGCACGACGCTCAGGGATTTTGTTGGGGGGGACGGGTCCCCCGGATATTTTGCGCAGCAGCTGAGGGTATATGGCCGCGACGGTCAGCCGTGCCGGGTTTGTCAGCGCCAGCTGAAGGAAATTAGGCAGGGAGGCCGGAGTACGGTGCTGTGTCCTCAGTGCCAGCGCTAAACGAGCGCGCGTATGACGTGACAGTCCACCAAGCCCCGATGATTCGGCGCTTGTTTATCCCAGCTTGCTTTGCAGCGCCTCCACCACGTTTGTTGGCACGAAGCCGCTGACGTCGCCGCCGAGACCGGCAATCTCCCTCACCAGTGAGGAAGAGATGTAGGACAGTTCGGCACTGGGCGTCAAAAAGACGCTCTCAAATTCAGGATCCATGGCGCGATTCATGTTGGCCAACTGAAACTCATACTCAAAATCAGCGACGGCACGCAGGCCTCTGAGTACGCAGTGAGAGTCCTGCGCGGTCACGAAGTCGATAAGCAGCCCGTTAAAGGGCAGGACCTCGGCGGCCGGCACGTGTTCCAAACAGGCCTTAGCCAATTCAACTCGGGTATCTGTGGAAAAAAGGGGTGCCTTTTTCTCACTGGTGGCAACGGCCACCACCACCCGCTCGAAAAGCTTCGCGGCGCGCTCTACAAGATCGATATGGCCATTGGTGATGGGGTCGAAGGTCCCCGGGTACACCACGGTATGGGTCAACACGAGATATATCCTCCAGCGATGTGTCTGAGCCTACACAAGTCTTGTTGGCTGAACAAACGCGCGAGCTTTACGCTTTAGCGCGGCGAGAGTAGCCGGTAACAGACGTCACCCGCCGTTTTCTCACGTAGCACATCGTAGAGCCCCTCGGGGACGGGCTCAGGCTGTGAGCGCGATGTCTCGAAGTAAACCCAGCAGCGCTCGACCAGTCGCTCGCCCTGCGCCAACAGCGTCAGGGTTGACTCGCCGAGGCGCGCATCGAAAGGGGGGTCTACAAATACGATGTCCCATGCGTCGCTGGTCTGGCGCAGATAATGCTCCGCCATGTCGCAGTTCACGGTGCTGCATTCAGTGGCATCGAGAGTGTTGAGGTGATGGCCCACGGCAGTGACGGCTTCTCGGTCAGCATCAACGAAGTCACAGTGCGCCGCGCCACGCGATAGTGCTTCGATCCCTAGAGCGCCTGAACCGGCGAAAAGATCGAGACACTTTGCAGCCTGAAGGTGCGGCCCCAGCCAGTTAAAGAGCGTCTCCCTTACCCGATCTGCAGTGGGTCGCAGGCCTGGCCGATCCGGGAACTGAAGCTTCCGTCCACGCCACTGTCCACCGATGACCCGGAGCTGGGGGGTAGCCTGTTTGACGACACGTCGCATGCTGGTTCCTGTTTTTCTGGGTGCTAGACTGACTGTTAATCAACGGTGCGTCTGTGTTCCGCCGCGCCCAATCGAGTCAGAGTGATCATGAAGCTATTCAAACGCCGCGCCAAGCCTGATGAGGTCAAAACCGAGGCGCTCGCTGACGGCGATAACCTAGGTACCCCAGTGTCCGCTGACGATATTGCCGGGCGCTCGGAGCAGGCAGCAGACGCTTCCTCTGCACCGGCAGGCGAGGCTGGCGGCGATGGGGCGTCAGATTCGGGCTCGAGTGTTTTTGAGCGGCTGCGAAGCGGGCTCAGCCGCAGCCGAGGTCAATTGTCTGAAGGGCTTGCCAGTCTCGTGCTGGGCAAGAAGCAATTGGACCCGGCACTCCTAGAGGCGCTTGAAGAACAGCTGATCATGGCCGATCTGGGGCTCGAGGCCACTGATAGGGTGTTGGAGTCACTGCGCCTGCGACTAGGCCGCAGTGAGCTGTCTGCCGAAGAGACGGTTATGTCGGCCTTGAAGGACACGCTCACCGAGCTACTGGCCGATCAGGAGTCCCCCCTCAGTATCAAGGCGCATCAGCCTTTTGTCATTCTGGTGGTGGGCGTGAATGGTGCCGGGAAGACGACGACGATTGGCAAGTTGGCGCACCGCTTCAAGCAACAGGGGCACAGCGTCATGCTGGCTGCCGGTGATACCTTCCGGGCTGCCGCGGTAGAGCAGCTGCAGGCCTGGGGCGAGCGCAATGATGTGCCGGTGATTGCCCAACACACGGGCGCCGATAGCGCTTCAGTGCTGTTTGATGCGCTGCAGGCGGCCGCGGCTCGTGAAGTGGATGTTCTGATTGCGGACACAGCAGGACGGCTTCAGAACAAGTCCCACCTGATGGATGAGCTCAGTAAGGTCGTGCGTGTAATGCGCAAGCAGAACGAGAGTGTGCCCCACGAAACGCTGTTGGTGCTCGATGCGGGCACCGGCCAGAACGCGGTCTCCCAGGCGGTGGAGTTTGACCAGGCCGTTGGTGTCACGGGCGTCGCGGTGACCAAGCTCGACGGCACCGCACGAGGCGGAGTGCTGTTCGCCATCGCGCACAAGTTGAAACGTCCGATACGTTTTATTGGCGTGGGCGAGCAAGCCGATGACCTGCGTGACTTCAGTGCCCGGGACTTTGTTGATGCGCTGTTGGATGACGGCTAGGGAAGTGCGGCAGTGATTGAGTTTGAGCGGGTGAGTCGCCGTTTCGGTGATCAGGACGCGCTACGCCATCTCAATTTGACGATCGAGCAGGGAGAAATGGCCTTTCTGACCGGTCACTCGGGTGCAGGCAAGAGCACCTTGCTACGCCTTCTATTGTTGCTGGATCGACCCAGCAGCGGAGACATCCGCGTAAACGGTGAGCCGACCAGCAAGATCCGGTCGCGCATGGTGCCGCGTTATCGCCGACGTTTCGGCGTGGTGTTTCAGGACCACAGGCTGCTCTTTGACCGCAGCGTGCACGACAATGTGGCGCTGCCTTTGGTGATGGCGGGGTTCTCCCCCACCGACACCGCTCGCCGGGTGAGAGCCGCGCTGGACAAGGTGGGTCTGTTGTCTCATGAGCAGGCTAATCCCGCCGTGTTGTCGGGGGGTGAGCAGCAACGGGTTGGCATCGCGCGGGCGGTTGTCGCCAGGCCGGAATTTCTCATCGCCGATGAGCCCACGGGGAATCTCGACCCCCAGCTGTCTTCCGAGATCATGTCCTTATTCGAGGCATTCAATCGGGTGGGCGTGACGGTGCTGGTGGCGACCCACGACTTGCCGCTGATTTCCCGGCTACGGCATCGGATTATTACGCTGCATGAGGGGCGTCTTGCGGGCGCGATGGCTGAATGAGCTCGTCAGCACGACAGGCCAGAGAAGATTGGAGTCGCATAGCGGCCTGGCGCTCGCAACATCGGGCCGCCGCCACCAGTAGCTGGCAAAAATTAATGGCCAGGCCTCTGGCAACAGGCATGGTGTGGCTAGTTGTGGCGATTTCACTGGCGCTGCCCGGCGCCATGCTGCTGACACTCGATAACCTGAGACCACTGGTCCCCGATCTCGCGCAGCCGGCACAGGTATCCGTCATGCTGGGCGGGGAGCTCTACCTCGAGCAGGCCGAGGCGCTGCAGCGCGAATTAGCGTCATGGGATAGCGTCGAAGACGTGACCCTGGTCCGCCGAGACGAGGCGTTGGCGGTATTTGGTGAGCAAACCGGATTGTCGGAGCTACTGGCGTCACTGGACCATAATCCGCTGCCCCACGCACTGCTGGTATCACCCAGTGCACCCCGCACTGACGCGGCCCTCAGTCAGTTGGTTGAAGCGGTTGATGCCCTGCCAGGCGTGGACAGGGTCATTGTCGATAACCAATGGATGAGCCGGCTCGATCAGGCCCTGCTCGCCGCAGAGCGCTGGGGCCTCGCCTTGGGTGCTGCCATGGTGCTCGGTGCGATTCTTGCGCTGGCCAACACGTTGCACCTGGCGATCGATGCCCGGCGAGAGGAAATTTTGGTGGTGCGGGTCATTGGCGGCGCGCCGGGTTTTATCCGCAGGCCTTTTTTGTACACGGGATTGTATTTTGGTGCAGGCGGCGGGGTGTTCGCCGGGGTGATGTTGTGGGTGTTAAGCCTCTGGATTGCAGGCCCGGTCAACGCATTATTTCTCCTGTACGGCAGTCCTGGCCAGATTCAGGGCCCGGGCATTGGCTACCCCTTAGCGCTGATTGTGCTCGGTGCGTGCCTGGGGTGGCTGACCTCCTGGATCGCTTCAGCACGCTATTTCAGCCGCCTTGGGGCGCCTTAAGTGCCGCTAACTCCCTGAAAAACGGTATTTTTCAGGGTTTAGCACTCTGCATAGGAGAGTGCTAAAATACGCGGCCACGAGCCTTTTGGAGGCGACTGACATGACCGATACAACGCGTGCACTGGCGCTGCCTAACAGCGCGGTGCTGAATATGGCGCCCGGCGCCAACTTGTCTGCCTATGTTCAGGCGGTGAGTAGCATTGCTGTGCTGTCCGCCGAGCGGGAGCGTGAGCTGGCTGAGCGCCTGTTTTACGAGGAGTGCGTTGACTCAGCGAGAGAGCTGGTGCTCGCGCATCTCCGCTTCGTCGTACACATTGCCCGCAGCTATTCCGGTTACGGTCTGGCTGAGGCTGATCTGATCCAAGAGGGCAACGTTGGCCTCATGAAGGCGGTCAAGCGCTTTGACCCGAATAAAGGGGTACGGCTGGTCTCTTTTGCGGTGCACTGGATCAAGGCCGAGATGCATGAGTACATCCTGCGGAATTGGCGCATTGTCAAAGTGGCGACGACCAAGGCCCAGCGAAAACTGTTTTTCAATCTGCGCAGTCAGAAAAAAGCGCTGGGGTGGCTGTCAGCTGAGGAGACCCGTGCCATCGCCGCCGACCTCGGCGTGGATGAGGCAGAGGTCACACGCATGGAGGGTCGTCTGGCCAGTCGAGATGTGGCTTTCGATGCGCCGGCTGACAGCGACGAAGACGATGCCTGGCAGGCACCGCAATACTTTCTGACCGATGGTCAGGCGGACCCCGGTCAGCTGGTTGAGGCGGAGGATTTCGCAGAGGACAGCTCGGCGCGACTTCAGGTTGCGCTCGAGGAGCTGGATGCCCGGAGCCGCGATATTCTCGAGCGTCGTTGGTTGGCAGAAGACAAGCCCACGCTCCACGAACTGGCTGCGGAGTATGAGGTGTCAGCAGAACGCATTCGGCAACTCGAAGCCAATGCGATGAAAAAACTGCGCGCCACGATGGCCGCGTAGCGACACCGCGACCGCTTCATCTCACTTCAACCTGACGCCGTGGGATCCCCCGAGCCCCCGCTGACCCATCGTATTCGCAGCTTTGTGATGCGCGCCGGTAGGATGACGCCTGCTCAGGAACGTGGCTGGCAAGCGGGATTTCCGCGCTTTGGCCTGACACTGCAAGCGGGGCAATTCGACTGGGATCAGACTTTTGGTTTTGCGGGCCGACGCATTGTTGAAATTGGTTTTGGCATGGGCGACAGCCTGCTGCAAATGGCACAGGCCGACCCCGCAGCTCAGTTCATCGGCATAGAAGTCCACCGGCCGGGCGTCGGGAGATTGTTATCGCAGCTGCTTGCTTCTGAAACCAGCAACCTGCGCGTCTTTGCCGAGGATGCCGTTGAGGTAATGGAGCAATGCCTCGCCCCCAACACGGTGGACGGCATCCACATTTTCTTTCCCGACCCTTGGCATAAAAAGCGCCACCACAAGCGCCGGTTGATTCAGCCCAAGCTGGTGCAAGATCTGACGGCGTTGTTGCGGGCAGACGGCTATCTGCACCTTGCCACCGACTGGGTGCCCTATGCCCAGCACATGTTCGAAGTGCTGGATGCTGAACCGCTCCTTGTCAACGCAACAGGCGAGCCGGGCGTCGCGGTGCCGCGGCCGGATTACCGCCCCGCCACCAAATTTGAAGCCCGTGGCGAAAGATTGGGGCATGTCGTACACGACCTTGTTTACCGCAGGTGTCAGTGAGGTGTGGCTACACGCCATGGTCATCCGTTTTTGTCTCTTGGAGTCGCCTTGGTCTATCACCCTTTTCAGGTCAGGCTAAAGAAAGGTTTCGATGACGCTGTCTAAAAACTGATACCCCAGCGGCGTGGTCACAAAGTGACCTCTGTCGGGTGCTTCCAGCCAGCCTCGGGATACCGCTGTCTCGGCCGCTGCGGTCAGCTGCTCGACAGTCGCGCCCGTTGTTTGCGCAAAGTGGTTAAGCGGTACGCCCGATTTGAGCCTTAAAGTATTCATGGCGAATTCGGTGATCTTCTCCGCAGGTAAAATCGCGACACCCTGCGGCGGTGCCAGGGGCGACGCCGCCGTCACGGCTAGATAGTCTGCAGGTGTCCGGGTGCGTTGGGTTCGAATAATGGTGCCGTCGGAGAGAGAGATCTTGCCGTGGGCGCCCGCCCCCAATCCGATGTAGTCGCCGAAGCGCCAGTAGTTCAGGTTGTGCCGGCTCTCTTCTCCCTTTCTGCTGAATGCCGAGACTTCATATTGATGAAGCCCTGCGTCAGCGAGGATGGCTTCGCCGGCCCGTTGGATCGATTCCAGTGTGCTCTCATCGGGGAGCGCCGGTGGTGCCGACCAAAAGAGCGTGTTGCGCTCGATGGTCAGCTGGTACCAGGAAATATGGCCAGCGCTTCTGCCAACAGCCTCGGCGAGATCGGTTGCCCCCGCTTGTGCGTCCTGTCCGGGTAACCCATGCATCAGATCAATATTCCATCGCCGAAAGCCGGTGGCGGCGACTATATCCAGCGCGCGGCGCGCCTCGTCGCCGGAGTGGATTCGCCCCAAGGTTTCGAGTGCGCGGTCATCAAAACTCTGCACGCCAATGCTCAGTCGGTTCACGCCAGCCGCGCGGTACTCGGCGAAGCGGTTGCTCTCAGCGCTACCGGGGTTACTTTCCAGCGTGATCTCGACATTGCGAGAAAGCGTTGTCCTGTTCGATACCCCCTCGAGGAGCGCGCCAAGCCAGCGCCCCTCGAACAGGCTGGGTGTGCCGCCGCCAATAAAAATCGACTCGATCGGTCGGTCACGCCACCAAGCCTCCTGGCTGTCGAGATCAGCGAGCAGGGCGTCGACGTAGGGCTGTTGTAGGGAATCGGTGAAGCCCTCGTGGCTGTTGAAGTCGCAATAGGGGCATTTGCGTGCGCACCACGGCAGGTGAATGTAGAGCGACAGCGGCACTGCCTGTGGATCGATCATGCAGCCAGTTGTTGCAGTAGCTGTTGAATAGCCAGTGCGCGATGACTGACGCGATTTTTTTCTTCTGAGGGCAACTCGGCGGCATGCTGCTCATAGCCGTCCGGCACAAAAAGGGGGTCGTAGCCGAAGCCGCCGGTGCCGCGGGGTGCGGTGGCAATGGACCCGTGCCATCGTCCCTCAGCAATGAGCGGTGTGGGATCCTCTGCATGTTTAAGCAGCACCACTACCGCAACGTAAAACGCGGCCCGATCTTCAGGCTCGAGCGCCGCCATGTTCTTCAGTAGCAGGGCGTTATTCGCGTCGTCATCGCCTCCGGAGTAACGCGCCGATCGCAGGCCCGGTGCGCCACCGAGAGCGGGCACCACCAAACCAGAGTCATCGGCCAGCGCCGCACTGTGGGTTTGCGCGCAGGCATGGCGGGCCTTGATCAGCGCGTTTTCGACAAAGGTGCTGCCAGTCTCTTCAACGTCACCGACACCCATCTCAGCTTGAGGGCGCACCTGCCATCGGTGACCGAGCACTGCTTGGAACTCGCGGATTTTGCCCGGGTTGTGGCTGGCAATGATCAGGCGTGGTCGTGTGTCGTCAGACATCGCCTAGCTCTGGCGCCACAGCTGTACTTTCATTTTGTGTTCAAAGGCCGAGCCCGCGCCCTCGGGCTGAAAGGTAAACTCAAAGAAACGGTATTCGCGATCCAGAAACTCAAACGGCACGATGTAATACGTGGCGCGACCCTCGCGAATCTCCTTGACCCGCATGTCACCGCCCGTGATTAAGTCCCAGGTTCGTCCCTCAATTTTCATCGGTCGACCTGCGATGTCACCGGCGTCGGCGTCGCGGACTGACAGCGTCAGGATGGCCTTATCTGCCCCACGCGCAATGCCGTATTCGGCGGCGACTTCTGGCGACAGAAAAGTGGTGTAGACAATGCTGTGATGCAGCTCGAACTGTTCGTATCGGGTCGACTGCTGCGCCGCGGCCGGCAGCACACAGCACGCCAGCAGCAGACCGGCAATCAGACGCCAGCGCGGCGGATGCGATAAATTGCGCTGGTGGCAAACAGGTTGGGGAACCATCTGCCCAACAGGCGCTGACCCGCCCCGGCAATGGTCGCTCGCTCGATGATGTCGATGTCTAATTCTGAACACAGAGACTCGAAGTCCTTGACGGTGCAAAAGTGAATGTTGGGGGTGTCGTACCAGTGCCGCGGCATGGCCCGGGACATGGGCATACGGCCCTTCAATCCCAAGTGTAGGCGGCAGAGCCAATGTCCGAAATTGGGAAAGGACACAATGGCCTCATCGCCAATGTCGACCATACGCTCCAGTGCGATATGCGGATGTGTCAGCTCCTGAAGTGCGTGCGCCAACACGACGACATCGAATCCGTTGGTTGAAAAGCAATGCAGGCCGTCGTTAATGTCTTCCTGAATGACATCCAGCCCCTTGCTGACTGACGCAATGAGATTGTCGGGGTCGATATCCACGCCAACCCCAGTGGTGTCCCGTTCGTCCCGCAGGCGCGCTAAAAAGGCGCCATCTCCGCAGCCGAGATCTAGCACACGACTACCCGGTGTAATCCAGTCGAGCACGGTATTCAGATCCAGTCGAGTCATGATGGACCTACCCGTCGCATCCACTCACTCAACAGCTGCTCGTAGTGAGAATTCGGGAGCAGGAAACCGTCGTGCCCATTATCGGTCTCTATGTTGGCGTAGGTGACGGACTTGCCCGCTGCCATCAGTGCATCCCGAATCTCGATTGATCGCTGAGGTGGAAACCGCCAGTCCGAACTGAACGAGGCCACCAGAAACTTGGCTTGCGCATTGGACAGGGCGGCGGTGAGGTCGCCGCCGTGCTCCCCGGCCAGATCAAAAAGGTCCAATGCTCGCGTCATCAAGACGTAGGTGTTGGCATCGAATTGGGTAGAGAAGCGGCTGCCCTGATGACGCAGATAGCTCTCTACCTGAAAGACCCACTCGGCGTTGTCATCCGGCGAAAAACTGCCCTCTCGCAACTCGCGGCCAAACCGGTCACTCATACCGTCGGCAGACATATACGTGAGATGGCCGACCATTCGCGCCAGTGCAACGCCCCTAGTCGGAAGCGCCCCCGCTGCGAGATAGTTGCCTTCGTGCCAATCGGGGTCGGAGAGAATCGCGTGTCGCGCTATTTCGTTAAAGGCAATGTTCTGTGCCGTGAGTCCGGGTGCTGCAGCCAGCGCGACGCAGTGTTCGACCCAATCGGGAAAGTCGATCGCCCACTGCAGGGCTTGCATGCCACCCAAGCTCCCACCCATGACGGCGGCCCAGCGCGAAATGCCCAACTGTTCGGCCAGCCACTTTTGGCTGCGAACCCAATCTTGAACCTGGGGTTGCGGAAACTGACCTCCCCAAGGGTTTCCCGTATCCGGGTTGATCGTATTGGGGCCAGAGGAGCCGTCGCAACATCCCAAATTATTGGAGCAGACCACGAATAAACGCTCGGTATCGATGGGCTTACCCGGACCGATTGCCAGATCCCACCAGCCGGGACGGCGGTCATCGCTGGCGTGGAAACCGGCAGCGTGATGCGAACCCGACAACGCGTGGCAAATCAGCAACGCGTTGTCGCCTGCGCTGTTCAGTTCGCCATAGGTCTCGTACACCAGCTCGTGACTGCTGAGCACGGCACCGTTGGTGAACGTGAAGGGCGTGTCGCATCTGGCAGTCTGTGGCGTGACCAGACCGACACTGCCTGCGGAGATTGTCTCGCTCATGTCAGAGCCCGAAAACCAGAGCCGGAGGCAAACCGACGGTGAGCGCGGCGTGCCGGAGACCGATTTGCACGACGTTAATACCGATAAATACCAGGATGGGCGAGAAATCGATGCCGCCCATATTCGGAAGTAGTGAGCGAAAGGGCGCCATGATGGGTTCGGAGATCTGCCAGATCAGTTCGATGGCAGGATGGCGGCTGCCGGGGGCGATCCAACTGACGATGATCATGGCGATCAGAATAAAAAAGTAGAGATTAACCAGTAGTGCGATGACGCCAATCACACCCCAGAGCAAGACGGTTGCGAAGCCGGGTAGCGCCCATCGCTCCCCCGCTATCCAGGCGATGCCTACCAGCATCAGCGACTGCAGGAGCACCGCCAGCACCCACACCGCCCAGTCAATACGACCGGCGGCGGGCAGCGCCCCGCGCAGGGGTGTTAGCAGCGGGTTGGTCAGCTTTACAATCATTTGTGACAGGGGGTTGTAGAAGTTCACCCGGGAAGCGTGCAGGACCCCGCGCAGTATGACCACGAACAGCAGCAACGCGCCCAGATTGCGAATCAGATACAGCGATATTTCCGTGCCGGCGCTCATCAGCCGAACTCCTCTCCCAGCGCTTTAGCGCGCGCGGCACATTGCCGCACAGCCTCTGCTACCACCGCATCAAAATCATTGGCCTGAAGTGATTGCAGCGCCTGTTCGGTGGTGCCCCCCGGGCTGGTCACGTTTTCCCGCAGTGTAGCAACCGGCTCGCTGGCCTGAACTGCCAGTGATGCGGCGCCGAGAGCGGTCTGCACCGTCAGCGCCATCGCAACTTCCTTTTCGAGTCCCAGTTCCGTGCCGGTCCGGGCAATGGCTTCAATCAGTGCAAAAAAGTATGCAGGGCCACTGCCCGATACGGCCGTTACCGCATCGAGTAGATCTTCGCGAGTCACCCAAACCGTTTTACCCGCGGCGTTGGTCACCTGCTCTGCGAGTTCCCGATGGGCCGCATCGACCGAGTCGGGCGCGTACAATGCACTGGCACCCAACCCAATCATGGCTGGTGTGTTGGGCATGCAGCGAATGATCGAGACGTCTCCGCCCAGCTGAGACTGGAGCGAGCTGATTGGGATGCCGGCCGCAATAGAGAGCAGTGCAGTGCGAGGCCCCAGCTGGTCCTTAATCGCGGTCAGCGCGGCGGGGATGACCTGCGGCTTTACCGCCGCCACCACCAAGTCTGCATCTTCGTACAGCGTGTCAGGCGAGGTGCTGAGGTGCGACAGACCCATGGCTTCCAGGCGCGCAAGCGCGGCCTCGCTGGGGTCACTAGCCCGGAGCTGGCTTGGAGAAATTCCCTCGGCGATCAGACCGCTGATCATGGCGCCGGCCATATTGCCCGCGCCTAGAAACGCAATAACAGGTGCCACTTCAGATGACATGGGATGGCGGATATCCGTCACAAACGAGCTTAATTATACCGCGCCCCAAAAATATCTGTGCCGACACGAACGATGTTCGCGCCCTCACTGACAGCAGCCTCCAGATCTCCCGACATGCCCATAGACAGAGTGTCGAGCTGAGGCAGGGAGTCAGACAGGCGATCCATGAGTTCTCTTAGCTGACGAAAGGGCTCGCGCTGCTCGGCCTGGTTGGTGGTCGCTGCGGGGATCGTCATGAATCCGCGGAGCCTCAGCCCCGGCAGTTCGTTGATGGCTGCCATCAGCTCAGGCGCCGCATCCGGGCCGACACCGGATTTGCTGTCCTCGTTAGAGGTGTTGATCTGCACCAACACATTGAGTGGCGCTCTGTCGTCAGGGCGCTGCTCACTGAGGCGGCGGGCTACTTTTAAGCGATCAATACTGTGTACCCAGTCACTGACCTCGGCGATCAAGGCAGTCTTATTGCTCTGGATTGGGCCAATGAAGTGCCAGCACAGCGGCAGGTCAGCGAGCGCGGCCGCTTTTTCCGCCATTTCCTGTGCGTAATTTTCACCAAACGCCGACAAACCGAACCCATGGGCCTGTCGGACGAGGTCGGATGGCTTGGTTTTACTGACTGCCAGCAGGGAAACCGCGCCTGTAGCGCGCCCTGCCGCCCGCTCCGCCGCCCGAATCCGGCGGTCGACTTCTGATATATTGCGCTCAAGTTCAGTCGGTATCATGATGGCATCATAAGGAAGTTGATTCGCCATGTGCTAGCCCGAAATTGGCGGAGAGTGTGAAATGGATATCACTGAATTACTCGCTTTTAGCGTCCAGCAAGGCGCTTCAGACCTCCATCTTTCGGCAGGCCTGCCACCGATGATCCGAGTGGACGGCGACGTTCGCCGCGTCAATGTGCCCGCTCAGGATCACGCCGAAGTGCAGGCGCTGGTCTACGACATCATGAACGACCGTCAGCGAAAGGATTTTGAAGAGTTTCTTGAGACGGACTTTTCGTTCGAAGTACCGGGTGTCGCACGCTTTCGCGTCAACGCTTTCAATCAGAACCGTGGCGCGGGTGCGGTTTTTAGGACGATCCCCTCGGAAGTACTGTCGATGGATACCCTCGGTATGGGACAGGTATTCCGCGACATCTCCATGATACCCAGAGGTCTTGTGCTGGTGACCGGGCCCACTGGCTCAGGTAAGTCGACCACGCTCGCCGCGATGATCGACTTCATCAATGACAGCCGCAACGACCATATCCTTACCATTGAGGATCCGATTGAGTTCGTGCACGAGAGCAAGCGTTGTCTCGTGAATCAGCGCGAGGTCCATCGCGACACGCTGGGCTTTTCGGAGGCGTTGCGATCCGCGCTCCGGGAGGACCCGGACATCATCTTGGTGGGTGAGATGCGTGACCTCGAGACCATCCGGTTGGCGCTCACGGCGGCAGAGACGGGTCACCTGGTCTTTGGCACGCTGCACACGACCTCGGCAGCCAAGACGATTGACCGCGTGATTGACGTTTTTCCCGCGGCCGAGAAAGCCATGGTGCGATCGATGCTGTCGGAGTCTCTGCAGGCGGTCATCTCACAAACCCTGCTCAAGAAAAAAAGTGGCGGTCGGGTCGCGGCGCACGAAATCATGCGCGGCACGTCCGCGATCCGAAACCTGATTCGCGAAGACAAAGTGGCGCAGATGTATTCGGCCATTCAGACAGGCCAAGCCATCGGCATGCAAACCATGGATCAGTGTCTGCAAGGTCTGGTTGAGAAGCGCATCATCACAGTGGAGGCCGCACGCGAGAAAGCGCGGCAGCCCGACAGCATTACGTCCTGACGCCTACTGCTCGTTGAGCCAAGTAGTCAATATGATGGCCGCGGCTTCATCATCGATTGGTTTGGCTGCGAAATCGCCATTGTGCCCCGACGCCAACGCGGCCGCCTTGGCTTCACGACTGGACAGCCGCTCGTCGACCAGCGTCACGATACGCTGGTACCGGCCCTCGATCTGACGCGCGAACTTCATCACTCTTTGGCTGATGTCGCTCTCCGATCCATCCATGTTAAGGGGATGACCGACGACCACACGCTGTGGTTGCCACTCCTCAATCAGTTTGGCCAGTGTGTCCCAGTCCGGCACCCCGTCTCGTGCGTTGATAATCGCCAACGGCTGAGCGGTTTGCGACAGGGTGTTGCCCACCGCCACCCCCATGTTGCGCAAGCCGAAGTCAATTGCCAAAACGGTTTCGTGGGCGGTCACAATCAGGCATGCCCCGATTCAGTGCTTAACAGATCGATATCGATACCCAGTTGTCGGCCCGCCGCAGTCAGCCGCTCCTCGACGGCGCTCCGGAAAAGAATATCGGGGTCTGCTTGCACGGTCAGCCAACTGTTTTCCGCCATTTCTGCCTCGAGCTGGCCTGCCGACCAGCCGGCATAGCCCAGCGCCACCAGATAGTCTTCGGGCCCCTCGCCGGCGGCGATGGCACAGAGAATATCCCGTGACCCGGTGAGACTCATCTCATCCGTTACCGGCTGGCTTCCTTCCCAGTGGGGTTCGCCGCGATGCAGGACAAAACCGTGATCGGTGGCCACCGGCCCGCCCGCCAGAATCGAGGTGTCTGGACATGCTGACGGGATATCAATCTCAAGTTGGGTCAACATATCGCTAAGCCCAATATCCAGACAGTGATTTACGACAATGCCCATTGCGCCCTGCTCGTCATGGTGACAAAGATAAGTGAGTGAGCGGTTAAAAAAGCCGCGGCCAATCACCGGTGTGGCCATGAGGAAGTGACCCCGCAGCGATGCCGGCGATTGACTGGGGTTTCCGCGGTGGTCTGACATGGTGGGATCTGTCAGCGCCGAAATTGCCAGGTGCGGACGATATCGAGCTGCGGTGTCTCGCGCGCCAAGGTCTCTGGAAAGGGTGCAAATGGCGCGAGTTTTTCGACGGTATCAACAGCCGCCCGGTCCAGCGCTGCGGACCCTGAACTTTCCAACAAATCAATTTTCCGCACGCTGCCGTCACTGAGGACGATGACCTTCAGTCGCACATCGCCCTCACCGTGGCGCAGTGCGAGGCCCCGGTAGTAGGCGTTGCCAAAACGCTCAATGTCGGCTTGCCACTGAAGGAGATAATCGGCGTCCAGCGCCGCCCGCGCGGCTAGACGAGATTGCGGGGGAGTGGTGACGGCGGCCGACATGGTGAGCCCGGACTGTGTTACCGAGTCAGTGACGGGCTCGGTCACTGCCGCGGGTGCGCTTGGACTCGGCGATGCCTCGGGCGGCGTCTGAGAAAGGGCGCCTTGCTGATTCGCCGCGGCTTCAGCCTGCGCGGCCTCGGGCGGGTCTGCGGAGGGCGCCAGAAGTACGGTGACCGCACGATTGGCGACTTCCCGCGCGGCGTCTCCTGCCGGAGAGAGCAGGAAGCCAAAAATCAGGACCAAGTGGATGCCCAGCGATAACAGGAAAGCGGGTGGCAGTCCTGCGCGAGGCGCCAGGACCACCGCGGGCGTGATGCGGTTCAGGGGGCCGCTCCCGCCAGCGGTAAGCTGTCGAGCAGCTGGCCTGCAATATCCAGTCCGGATTCCGCCTCAATTTCTCGGAGGCAGGTGGGGCTGGTGACGTTGATTTCGGTGAGGTAGTCACCGATCACGTCGAGGCCGACAAAGTAGAGGCCGCGCTCTTTGAGGGTAGGCCCAACCTGATTGGCAATCCATTGATCTCGCTCTGTGAGCGGCTGGACTCTGCCGGACCCACCGGCGGCGAGATTGCCCCGGCTCTCGCCTGCAAGAGGGACTCTTGCCAGAGACCACGGTACCGCTTCGCCGTTGATCATCAGAATCCGTTTGTCACCCTCTTGAATGGCAGGGAGATACTGCTGAGCCATGATCGTTTGACGGCCGGACTGCGTGAGCGTCTCTAAAATGACGCTGACATTCGGGTCGCCCGGTTGCGCGCGGAAGATCGCACTGCCACCCATGCCATCCAATGGTTTGAATATCACGTCGCCGTGTTGTGAGTGAAAGGCTCTTAACCGATCCATATCCCGGCTGACCAAAAGCGGTGGGCAGCACTCTGGGAATTCGGTGGCGAACAGCTTTTCATTGCAATCCCTCAAGCTTTGACAGCGGTTAACCACCAGGGTGCCTTCCCGCTCGGCCCGCTCCAGCAGATAGGTGGCGTAGATGTACTCCATGTCGAAAGGCGGGTCTTTGCGCATGAGTACGACGTTGAGTTCGGTGAGCCGCAGCGTGGTTTCGTCACCGAGGTCAAACCAGTGGTCAGCATTGCGATGAACCGTCAGGGGGCGGGCAGTAGCCATGGGCTGCTCTGCGTCGAGAAACAGGCCATCCGGTTCGATACAAAACAGTGTCCAGCCACGATCCTGCGCCGCCCACAGCAGCGCCAGAGTGGTATCTTTTTTGTAGTGAATGGAGCCAATGGGATCCATTACCACGCCGAGCTTGAGGCTCATTTGCGGTCCTCGTGGGGATGGGGCTGGATATCTTGCGATCCACAGCAATTCCCCGCAAGCTCTTACCCCCTCAAAAGCGGGGTATTTTGTGGTCTTCTGAGAGGCGCTATGGAGCTGGTGTTTGTCATTGTCGCGTGCGTGAGCCTGCTGTGTGCCGTCACGGCGGTGTTGCGGGTTCGCCGAATCGGTTGGGCTGTCTGGCTGTGGTTCTTTTCCGGATGGGTCACCGGTGAGCTTGCTGTCTGGCTGATCGGGTCGCAGATGATCTTTGTGGCACTCTGCGTGCTGTGGATCGGCACCGGGGCGCCGGGCTTTGCCTTTGGACTGTCCTGCTTTTTGGCGGCCTGGGGTCTGCTGGCGTGGGCCCTCAGGGACGGCTTTGATGCCGGCTCGGCTTTTCACCGGGCGCTGCGTGTTGCGCTCGGCGCAGATTTTTTGAATCAAATCCCGGAGACGCGGCGGGCCAAGCTGACCGAACAGATTCATAGCCAAGAGTGGTTGTGGCCGTTTCGTTTTCGTCGCCCCGGTGTGCGCTATGTGCGCAATCTGAGTTATTCCTCGGCAGGTAAGCGGGGGCTCCTGGACATTTACACCCCCGTGACGCAGGGAGCGCGACGACCGGTATTGCTGCATGTGCACGGTGGCGCCTGGATGATGGGCCACAAGTCTCATCAAGGACAGCCACTGCTGCACCGTATGGTAGAGCTGGGCTGGGTCGGGGTGTCTGTCAATTACCGGTTGGCGCCCCGGGACGCCTATCCCGCTCAAATTATCGACGTCAAAAAGGCGATTGCCTGGGTGAAAGCCCATATCGAAGAATACGGCGGCGACCCGGATTTCATTGTCGTCACGGGTGGTTCGGCGGGGGGGCATCTTTCCCTCCTCGCAGGCCTGACCGCCGGTCATGCCGACTGGCAGCAAGGTTTTGAGGGCGTGGATACAGCGGTGCAAGGCATACTGGCAATGTATCCGGTCGTGGATCTCACCAACCGACACGGCATTCGCCAGCAAGCGAGGATGGATGGATTTATCAGCCAAAAAATCATCCAGCAGACCCGAGAGGCAGCACCTGAGGTTTTCGAGGATGGATCACCTATCTCCTGGATACACCGTGAAGGCGTTGCCGAGTCAGCTCCACCGTTTTGTATTGTTCAGGGGACCCACGATTCGTTGGTCTGGGTTGAGGAGGTGCGGCGCTTCGTTGCTGAACTTGCGCCGCTCACCAGAGTGCCGCTCGTCTACGCAGAGCTGCCGCGGGCGCAGCATGCGTTTGAAATTTTTCATTCGCCCCGCACCAGCCATTTTTTAAACGCGGCGACGGCGTGGCTGGAATGGGTTCACGCACAGCATGTCGAAAAATTGGTGGCTTCTGACAACAGCCCCGAGCTGGCAACCGAAGCGTCGCGCAAGGGGGAGTCACATGATTGATGCCTGGATACAGCACCCGACCGCCAGACACTCTGGCGACCCGATGTTTGACTCGTTGCGCCGCTGGACGAAATCGGATCTGGACGCCGTGCCGACCGTTGCCGATACCGTCGCGGTTTTGGACGCCGCGGGTATTTCCACGGCGCTGACCTCCGCTTGGTACGGCCCCAATAACGTCATGATTTCCAACGACGAGGTGGCGAGTTTCGTTGCCGAGTCGGGAGGCCGTCTGGTCGGTGTGGGTTCGGCCGACATCAGTCAACCTATGGCAGCGGTGAGAGAGATCCGGCGCTGTGTGGAAGAGCTTGGCTTCAAGGCCATTCGCATCTTGCCCTGGCTGTGGTCTCTGCCGCCTACCGACAGGCGTTTTTACCCGGTATATACCGCGTGTTGCGAGCTGGGTGTGCCGTTCTGTACCCAAATCGGTCATACCGGACCGTTAATGCCGTCGGAAGTCGGCAGGCCTCTTTATCTCGATCAAGTGGCGCTCGATTTCCCGGAGTTGGTCATCGTCGGTGGGCACATTGGTTACCCGTGGACCGATGAGGCGATCGCGGTCGCGACCAAACACCGCAATGTGTATATCGATACCTCGGCCTACATAGTGGATCGCTATCCCCCTCAATTGGTGGACTACCTCAAACACCACGGTAGCCAAAAGGTGCTGTTTGGTAGCAACTATCCGATGATTACCCCGGCCAAAGCACTTGCCAGTCTGGATTCGCTAGGCCTTGATGACACGGTAAGGTCGCGCTTTTTAGAGGATAACGCCCGGCGGGTGTATGGGTTGTAGCTCTGCGGTCAGGACGGCATCTCTCCCCAGAAAACACTGAGAACCGATAACGCCGCTGCCGGCGCCGTTTCTGTGCGCAGCACCCGTGGCCCGAGCTGTAACA
>CBFHIW010000018.1:0-14285 GCA_965656065.1 Luminiphilus sp.
TATCGATATGGCCATTCAGTGATGCCTATTACAGATGATAGTGGGGCAGTCGGTCAGTCGGGCCGCTCAGCGCTGTGTCCGCGTCGAAGTGAGGCGGTATCAGTATTGAGTCGCGAGCATCCGATGCGGTAGCTGGAAAGTCCGAGTTGTAGTGCAAGCCGCGACTCTCGTGACGATCGGCGGCGCATTGCACCATCAGGGATGACACGCGGGCCAGATTGCGCATCTCCAAGAGCGGACGCGTAATCTGAAAACGCCCGTAATAGCCCGTCACCTCCTTTTCCAACAAGGCAATTCTGTCCGCGGCATGCTGCAGCCGCCGCGATGTGCGAACAATGCCCACGTAATCCCACATCAGACGCCGTAGCTCTTGCCAGTTATGCTGAATCACCACTTCCTCGTCGGAATCCCTGACACGACTGTCGTCCCAGGTCTCGGGAGGTGAGAGTTCTCCAGTGATCGACTCTGCGATGTGTTGTGCTGCGGACTGTGCGTAAACGAAGCACTCGAGCAGAGAGTTGCTGGCCATGCGGTTTGCCCCATGCAACCCCGTACACGCCGACTCACCGACGACATAGAGTCCGGGCACATCGCTGGCGCCATATTGATCGACCACCACGCCGCCGCAGGTGTAATGAGCTGCGGGGACGACGGGAGTCCGGTCACAGGTGATGTCGATGCCAAGGGCGAGGCAGCGCTCGTGAGCCTGGGGAAAGTGGCGTTTAATCAGGTCAGCGGGTTGATGACTGATATCGAGAAAGACGCAGTCTGCGCCAAGCCTTTTCATCTCAAAATCGATAGCTCTGGCCACAATATCGCGTGGGGCCAGCTCCTCGCGGTCGTCGAAACCGGGCATAAATCGCTGCCCATCCGGAAGATGCAGGGTTGCCCCTTCGCCGCGGAGCGCCTCGGTCATCAGAAATGATCGACTCTCCGGATGGTAAAGGCAGGTGGGGTGGAACTGGTTGAACTCCAGATTGGCCACCCGGCACCCCGCGCGCCAGGCGACCGCGATACCGTCGCCGCTGGCCCCGTCGGGGTTGGTGGTGTAGCGATAGGCTTTGCTGGCGCCCCCGGTGGCGAGTACGACGGCACTCGCACTGACTGTCTCCACGATGTTGTCGCCAGTCCTCAGCAGATAGGCGCCACAAACCCGCGAGCCCGCCTTGATCACATCGGCGAGACAGCGATCGGTGAGCATGGTGATGTTAGGGGCCTCGGCCGCCCGGGTAGCCAGTACTTCTGATAGTGCGCGTCCGGTTTGATCGGCAGCGTGGATTACCCGACGATGACTGTGCCCGCCTTCCATTGTGAGATGGAACTCGCGAAACTCAGCGTCCTGCTGGTCCTCCCGGAGGTCAAAGTTCATGCCCTGCGAGACCAGCCAGTCGACGATCTGCCGGCTGCGTCCCACGGTGAATTGCACTGCCGGTTCATGACACAGCCCTGCACCGGCACTCAGAGTATCGTCGACGTGTGCCTGAACCGTATCGCGATCGTGGAGCACTGCCGCCATCCCGCCCTGGGCCCAAAACGTCGATCCTGAACCCAGTTGGGTTTTGGACAGCACCGCTACCTTGAGCGATGTCGGTAACTGCAACGCGAGACTCATTCCAGCGGCACCGCTGCCGATGATGAGTACGTCAAATCGGGCAATAGTCGACATATTTCGTAAGCCGGTGGGGCGCTAGAGGTGCGGTATAGTAGCCAGAAGACAAAGTGTAATGTATCGGGAACTTTTTGCCTGCAGCGTGTTCTGAAAGGCCATTGGGTGTCCGGTGAGGCGGGCATCCCGGTATGTCGGGTAAAGAGAAGGCGCGGTTTTGACAGCCTCTGATACAGATCAGCAACTGGTTCAGAGGGCTCAACGCGGCGACTTGCGAGCGTTTGATCTGCTGGTCTTGAAGTACCAGGGAAGGATCGCCGCACTGGTGAGTCGATACCTGTCAGATGCCGGTGAGGTTGAGGACGTCACACAGGAGGCGTTCATCAAGGCCTACCGGGCGCTGGGGAAATTTCGCGGTGATAGCGCGTTCTATACGTGGCTGTACCGCATCGCGGCGAATGCGGCCAAAAATCATCTGGTCGCCAAAGGACGCAGGCCGGGTGCCGATGCGACCATTGAAGACGCCGAGGGCTTCGAAGAGGGCGGGATGCTCTCCGAAAGTGCCTCTCCGGAGGCGCTGGCGATGGGCGGCGAGCTGGCGGAGGTGGTTGAGTCTGCGCTGAACGCGTTGCCCGACGAGTTGAAGGCAGCGTTGATGCTCAGAGAGTTTGACGGGCTGAGTTACGACGACATTGCGGATGTTTTGGGCTGCCCTGTGGGCACGGTCAGATCGAGGATATTTCGGGCGCGTGAGGCGATTGACCAGCGCGTGAAAGAGCAAATTAGTGGGGGCTCGGGCTTTAGATGACAGCTGAAGAGAGAGACAGAGAGGCGCTTTCCGCCGTGATGGACGGTGAGGCGCAGGAGCTCGAGTTGCGCCGGACGCTGGACGCGTTAGCCAGCGACGCCTCACTGCGCGACCGATGGCAGCGTCAACATCGGGTGAGAGACGCGCTGCACGGACAGTTTTCCAGCGACACCCAAATCGACGTATCGAGGGGGGTCCTTGAAGCGTTGGAGGCAGGGAAGCCGACGAGTCGCAACCCGCTCTGGAGTATGGCCGTCGCGGCGTCAGTGACGCTGGCAGTGGTCATGGGCGGCCAGCAACTCCTGTTGCCTTCGACAGCGCGATCGCCCTTACCGGTGGTAAGTGAACTGGGCGGTGCAGTGGTGCCGGTGTTGGGTGCGCAACCGGTTCAGGCGAGTCTGGGTAGCAAGTCGCTTCCCAGCACGGTCCAGCAATCAGTGGCTGCCCAGGAATCCAGTCAGAACATTGCTGCGGTGTACGATCGTCTTGCGCGTGATCGATATCGCGCGCTCAACGGTCGCCACGCAGCGGCTGCGGCCTACAGTCATCCCGCGCCTTATATTTCCTATGTTCGCGTTCCGGAATCACAGCTCGACAGCAGCGCCTCAGAATAAAGTGCGCTGCCTGTCACTGGCGGCGACGCTAGTCGCCCTGTGTCTACTTGTGCCGACACAGGGTTTTGCTCAGTCCAATATCGCCTCACCCAGTGGATCCCTCTGCACTCTCGATAGCCCGGCGCAGCAGGCGTTGGCGAAGATGCTACGGGCGTCTTCCCATCAGCGGTATGAAGGCACAGTGCTCTACGAGCGGGCAGGTAACCGGCAATTTGTCACCGTCACTTCGCCCATTGATGGTGCAGGGCAGGGCATGTTGCGAAGGATGAATGCGCAGGCTGACCCGTTACCTGAGAGTTGGCCCGCGCCATTTGACTCGCCGCAAAGAGCCTGTGACGTTGCCGAGGTATATTTGCCTGTCCTTGAACCGGGGCGAACCGTGGCCGGAAGAGCGACCCAGAGGCTGGTATTAAGGCCCCGCGATACCCTACGGTTAAGCCACCTGATCGACATGGACAGCGAAACCGGATTGGCGCTGGCGATGGCAACGGTGGGTTCGGAAGGCAAAATGTTGGAGCGCTATGAGTACGCTTCGATTGCTTATCGAGCGGCTTCGGAGCGGGAACCGCGCGCACAACAACAGCGGGGATACGAGCGTGGACGGAGCGTGGTACCGGGTTATTCCGTTCTGGTTGAGGATGCTGACCGCGGTGTGTTTGTGGTCAGTGACGGTCTGGCGACCGCGTCTATTTTTGTGGAGCCGTTACCACCCGGTGCGCCGGTTGGGGAGGGTGCGGTCATTGAGGGTGCCACGCTCACCTACACCCGCGGTATCAGATCGGCGACGGGTGGATTATTGATCAGCGTGCTGGGAGAAGTTCCCGTGGTGACCGCGCGCTTGCTGGCGGACGCTGTCCGGCCGTCACGGGAACAGTCCTGATGGGTTGGTTGAGCGAGACCGGCAGAGTGGTCGCTGTCGAGCCAGATGCGGTGTGGATCGAAGCGGATCGCAGTGCGGCCTGTGGCAAATGTGCCGCGCGCGCGGGATGTGGGCAGGGTGCTTTGTCGGCCTTGCTGCAGAGCGGCAAGGGCCGCGTCAGGGCGACCTCTGGCGAGACGTTGACTGCCGCACAGTGCGCGGTGGGCGACGAGGTCGTGATCCAGGTGCCCGAAGCCACGCTCTTGGGTGGTACCTTGATGATCTACGGTTTTCCGCTTGTGGCCGGCGCTGTACTGTCAATCTTGGCGTCAAACCTTGGCGATCTATGGTCTGCCACTGCCTTCGCGATCGGATTGTTATCCGGCTTTGCTATCCTTCGGTTCGTTACGGTGCGATCTGGCGGCGTGCTGCCAGGGCTTTCCGAGCCCAAGCTGAGCAGCAAGCAGTTCAACCAGTTTGAGGATTTGCTCGTAAAGAGCTGAGTCCTGTTCCTTCTAACTTATTATGGAGTAAGGCGATGATATTTCGCGCTCTAGTGTGCGTGCTCGCACTGTCCCTGACCGCCCAGAAAAGCGCAGCAGAGCTGCCCGATTTTACGGAAATTGTGGACGCTGCAGCGCCGGCCGTGGTGAAGATATTGGTCGAGTATGAAGCGGAGAACCCACGATATCAGGAGCAGTTGGAAGAGCTGCCGGAGTCGCTTCGGCGCTTTTTCGATTTTCGCGGCCTACCGCCTGTTCCGCGAGATCGCGCCGGCATGGGCTCTGGTTTCATTCTCACGAGCGACGGTTATATCGTCACGAATAATCATGTTGTCGAGAACGCTCGCCAAGTCATGGTCAGGCTGCCTGACCGACAAGAGTTTGATGCCGAGGTGGTGGGAACAGATCCTCGCTCTGATTTGGCGGTGCTAAAGATCGATGCGAAACGGCTGCCCACACTCGAATTGGCCAGTGGGGGCGACATCAGGGTGGGGCAGTGGGTGCTGGCGATTGGTTCGCCCTTCAGTCTCGACTTTTCTGTTACCGCCGGCATCGTCAGCGCCCTGGGTCGGAGTTTGCCGACCGAAACGGGTGACAACTATGTGCCTTTTATTCAGACCGATGTCGCTATTAATCCCGGCAATTCTGGCGGGCCGCTTTTCAACTTGGACGGTGAGGTCATCGGGGTCAATTCGCAGATCTTTACCCGTTCAGGGGGCTCCATCGGCTTGTCTTTTGCGATCCCGGTTTCCGTCGTCCGCAATGTGGTGTCTCAGATCCAGGAAAACGGTGTGGTCGAGCGGGGCTGGCTGGGTGTCAGTATTCAGGATGTCGATCGTAATCTGGCTGAATCCTTCGGGTTGGATCGACCTAGAGGAGCGTTGATTGCACAGGTGGGTCGAGACTCTCCGGCGGAGCGCGCTGGTCTGCAGTCTGGCGATGTCATTGTTACCTTCGATGGTGAGCCCCTTGAAACCTCTGCGGATTTGCCCCACGTTGTGGGCCTGATAGCGCCGGGCAGTCGGGTTCAGGCGTTGATCGTGCGCGATGGCGATGAGCAGAGAGTGACAGTTGAGGTGGGTGCGTTAGCGGCTGACCAGGTCGCCCGGGTTGACGCTGGCGTGTCTGCTGATGGCAGCGTGCAGCTACTGGGTATGCGTGTCGCCGAAGCAGAACCAAGCGCGCTGGCCGATCTCGGTCTGTCGGGCGGCGTCTTGATTGACGCGGTTGAGCCGGACTCTCCTGCTGATGAAGCCGGCGTCCGAGCCGGTGATGTTCTGACCCGCCTGGGCAGTCGCCCAATCAGTCGCGTTTCGGATGTGACCGCGGCAGCGGATGATTTAACGCCCGGCAGTTCTGTTCCAGCCCGCCTGATTCGCGGTGGCAGCCCCTTGTTTATCGGCATTCGCGTCCCGGACGGCGACTAAAGATCCTGTTGCCAGCGTGCTAAAATAGGGATCTTTCAACTCTGCAACGCTCGCCCGTTCGGTGGGCGTTATTTTTTTGAGGCACTGTGTCGGTGGCTGAACTCAGTCATATTCGAAACTTTTCGATCATAGCGCATATCGATCACGGCAAGTCGACCCTGGCGGATCGGTTTATCCAGCATTGCGGCGGTCTGTCTGAGAGAGAAATGGCGAACCAGGTGCTCGATTCGATGGATCTTGAGCGAGAGCGCGGTATTACCATCAAGGCCCAGAGCGTGACGCTCAACTATCAGGCGCAAGATGGCGAGATCTACCAGCTGAACTTTATTGATACCCCCGGCCACGTCGACTTTTCCTATGAAGTCTCTCGTTCTCTTGCCGCCTGCGAGGGTGCGCTGTTGGTAGTGGATGCGGGTCAGGGAGTTGAGGCGCAATCGGTCGCCAATTGCTACACGGCAATCGAGCAGGGCCTCGAGGTATTGCCGGTACTGAACAAGATGGATTTGCCGCAGGCTGATCCCGAGCGGGTGCAGCAAGAAATCGAGGAAATTATCGGTATTGATGCGACCGAGGCCGTGCCCGCTAGCGCCAAGACCGGGATGGGTATCGAAGATGTGCTGGAGTATCTCATCGAGAAAGTGCCGGCCCCTGACGGAGATCGAGAGGCGCCGCTACAAGCACTGATCATCGACTCCTGGTTCGATAATTATTTGGGCGTCGTCTCGCTGGTGAGGGTCAAGCAAGGCCAGCTCAGTAAGCGGGACAAATTTGTGGTGCGCTCTACGGGCAAGCAGCACCAGGCGGATATGATCGGTGTGTTCACGCCGCGAAGAACGGAAACCGGATGCCTCATGGCGGGCGAGGTGGGTTTCGTGGTCGCGGGCATCAAGGATATTAAAGGGGCTCCGGTGGGCGATACGTTAATTTCCGCTTCGCAGCAGGATACGCCCGCGTTACCCGGCTTCCAGAGTGTAAAGCCCCAAGTGTATGCCGGCATCTTCACCGTCAACGCAGATGATTACGAAGATTTCCGCGATGCTCTTGGCAAATTGACACTGAACGACGCGTCTCTGTTTTACGAGCCGGAGACCTCCGATGCGCTGGGCTTTGGGTTCCGCTGTGGTTTTCTCGGCATGCTCCATATGGAGATCATTCAGGAGCGGCTGGAGAGAGAGTACAACCTCGATCTCATCACGACGGCGCCGACTGTGATCTATGAGATCGTGAAAAAGAGTCAGGAGACCATTTACGTCGACAACCCCTCCAAATTACCGGATGTGGCGGATATCGAGATTATGCGAGAGCCCATCGCCCGCTGCACGATCTTGACGCCTCAGGAGTATCTGGGTGCGGCTATCACCCTCTGTGTGGAAAAGCGCGGTGTGCAGGTAGACCTGCAGTTCCTTGGCCAGCAAGTTCAGGTGATTTACGACATCCCCATGGCGGAGGTGGTGCTCGATTTCTTTGACCGTTTGAAGTCGGTCAGTCGCGGCTACGCGTCTCTGGATTATGGTTTTGAGCGATTTGAAGCGGCGCCGCTGTCCCGCCTGGATGTATTGATCAATGGTGACCGTGTCGATGCCTTGGCCATTATTGTGCATCGCGACCACGTACAATCGCGCGGGCGGGTATTGACGGAAAAAATGAAAGAGCTCATTCCACGGCAAATGTTTGATGTGGCAATTCAGGCGGCTGTTGGCGGCAAGATTGTTGCGAGGCAGACAGTCAAGGCGCTGAGGAAAAACGTGACAGCCAAATGTTACGGCGGCGACGTGACGCGAAAGAAGAAGCTGTTGGAAAAACAAAAAGCCGGCAAGAAACGCATGAAGCAGGTCGGCAACGTCGAAATACCCCAGTCGGCATTTTTGGCGGTATTGCAGGTTGATGGCTAAAGGCGCGGCGCGATTGGCGGTGTATCATTAGCGGGTGTTAAGGACGGGGCTCCAAGGAAAAGGCGCTGTGGTTCACTCAGAGTGAGATGCCCCGGCGCATAGAGATTAGTTCGCGATATGAATATTGATTTTCCGCTGATTCTGGTCATCGTTGTGCTGGGCAGTGGCGCCATCTGGCTGCTCGACAGCTTGCTGCTTGCCCGGGGTAGGGCGACCCGCCGGCTTCAGCTGGCTGAGCAGTTTCCAGGATACGATCAAGCCGGATCAAAGGCATCGCAGGCGTTTGCCGAGGCTTGCGATAGAGAGGCCAGTGAACCAGCCGTGGTGGAGTACGCGCGCTCGTTTTTCCCCGTCCTCGCAGTCGTATTGGTGCTGCGTTCTTTTTTGTACGAGCCCTTTCAGATCCCCTCATCATCAATGGTGCCTACCCTCGAGGTGGGCGACTACATTTTGGTGAACAAGTTTTCGTATGGTCTTCGGTTGCCGGTGACACGCACCAAGGTTCTGGACGTCGGTGAGCCGGAGCGAGGCGATGTCATGGTTTTTTTTCCACCGCATCAAAACGACACGTATTACATCAAGCGGGTCATCGGCATTCCGGGTGACCGAGTCGCTTACCGGAACAAGCAGCTGCTGGTGAACGGGGAGCCGGTGCCGCAGGAGTGGCTGGCGGAGCTCCCGAGTGGTCGATATACAGTCAAGATGGGCCGGGAGGCCTTGCCCGGATCCGACGGTTATCTGATGCAGGTCGATAATCGCCGGGGACCGCGCAACTTTTCCGTTGTCGTGCAGCCCGGTCACTACTTTATGATGGGCGACAACCGCGACAATAGTAGCGACAGTCGTGTGTGGGGCCAGGTCCCGGAGCGAGATATCGTCGGTAAAGCGGTGGCGATATGGATGCATTGGGAAGAGTTTCTCAGCGTGCCCTCTTTCGGGCGTGCGGGAGCCATTGACTGACCAGCCAGGAGGGTAGGTCATGAACAGACATCAACTTGTAGCAAGACAGCCCATGAGGCGTGCCGGTGTTCAAGGCTTTAATATCTGGGCGGTTTCGATCAACCTGCTGTTGCTGGGCGCGCTGCTGGTGATGGCACTCCGCGTCGTGCCCAGTTACATGGAATATCTCACCATCAAAGACCTGATCACCCGTGCTGCCGATGAATATGATCCCCGTAGCGAGACGGTCACCGACCTGAGAGTCCGGTTAGCAAAGTTGCTGAACACCAACCAAATTTATGACACCAGCATCGATGACATTGAGGTCTATCGAGAGCGGGGTGCTATTGTCATCGACGCGAACTACGAGAAGCGCTTCCCGCTTTTCTGGATACTGGATGGTGTCATGAAGTTCGAGGATCTGATTGTCGAGACGGCGCCAACGGGCCGGACTTGAGCGAGCCGGGCCAGCCTCAACTCGACGCGCTACAGGGCAGGCTGTGCTACCAGTTTTCTGACCCGACGCTGTTGAAGCGGGCGCTGACACACCGTAGCGCCGGCAAGCTCCACAATGAGCGGTTGGAATTTCTCGGTGATGCCGTTGTCGGCTTGGCGGCAGCTTCCGCCTTTTACGATCGATTCCCTGATGCTGACGAAGGGGTGCTCAGTCGTCTGCGTGCGCTGGTGGTGAGCGGCCACTCGCTGGCGGCGATCGCCAAAACATTCGATTTGTCCTCGTGCCTGATTCTTGGAGAGAGCGAGCGTAAGAGTGGTGGTCGGCACCGGGACTCGATACTGGCCGACACCCTCGAGGCGCTCATTGGTGCGGTTGCGCTGGACGCCGGTCCAGATACAGCGCTTCAGGTGGCAGGCGAGTGGCTTCGAGCAGCGGTAGAGTCGGCCTCACCCAGTGACACGATTGATGCCAAGACGCAGTTGCAAGAGTGGTGTCAGGCCCGCGGTGAGGCGCTACCGGAGTACACGGTAGTCGAGGTTTTGGGCAGTGATCATCAGCAATCTTTCCGCGTGTGCTGCCGCTTGCCAAGCCGACAGCGTGAGACCGAGGCAACCGGGACAAGCCGACGCCGGGCGGAGAAGTCAGCCGCGGCAGAGATGCTGGGCCAAGTGTCGGGGCAGGCGAGTGGCTGAGCAAAGTTGTGGAATGGTGGCGATTGTCGGGCGCCCGAATGTCGGCAAGTCCACGTTGCTTAACCATTTACTGGGACAAAAGCTCAGCATCACGTCTCGTAAACCTCAAACAACCCGCCACCAGGTGCTCGGGGTGAACACCGTTGAGAGTACCCAGCTCATTTATGTCGATACGCCCGGCATGCACCTCGGTCAGTCGAAGGCGATTAACCGGGCCATGAATAAGGCGGCTGCGTCGGCACTGAACGATGTGGATCTCACGCTGTTTCTATGTGACCGCACCAAGTGGACCGAGGAGGATGAGGTTGTGTTGGAGCTGGTTGGCCGACAGCGCACACCGGTGGCCCTTGTCATCAACAAGGTCGACTTAATGGCGCAGAAGAGCGAATTACTACCTTTCACAGAGTCGCTCTCGGCGCGCTGCGAATTTGACGCGGTGTTCCCGGTTTCGGCGCTGCGGGCACAGGGACTGACCGAGCTCGCCGATTACGTGGCGACAAAGGCTCCCGCTGGGCCGCACCTTTTCCCCGAGGAGCAGATCACCGATCGGAGTCAGCGATTTCTGGCCGCCGAGCTGGTGCGCGAGAAGATTGTCAGGCAGTTGGGTGATGAACTGCCTTATGCCACCGCGGTAGAGATCGAGGCATTCGAGCAGGATGAGCGAGGTATCTTGCATATTAGTGCCCTCATTCTGGTCGAGCGAGAAGGCCAGAAAAAAATCCTGGTCGGAGAGTCTGGTGGCCGATTGAAATCAATTGGGACGTCCGCAAGGCGTGATATGGAGCGCGCCTTTGACAGCAAGGTGATGTTGAAGCTGTGGGTGAAGGTGAAGTCTGGGTGGTCAGATGACATCCGGGCCCTGAAAACCCTGGGGCTGGATCCGCAGGGCGATCAATGAGCACGACGCAGCCGGCCTGGGTGCTGTCCCGACAAAGTTACGGCGATAGTGGGATGCTGGTAGAGTTCTTCAGTGCGGAGCTCGGGCGTTGCGGTGCCATCGTGAGGGGCGCTCATCGTCGTAAGCGGGGAGGGAGCCTCGCGTCACTGTTGCAGCCCTTTCACCCGCTGCTGGTTACCTTTGCCGGCCGCAGTGAACTGAAAACATTGCGCTCAGCCGAAGCACCCAGACCAGGCTATCTTCTGCGCGGTGATGCGCTGATGAGTGGCCTTTACCTGAATGAACTACTGGTCCGCTCGCTGCCCCGGATGGATGTGTCGCCATCCCTGTTCCTCGCCTACGGACAGGCGATTGAGTCTCTCTATGAGGGAGCGGGTGAGGAAAGTCTGCGACGCTTTGAGCTCGTTTTACTCAGTGAATTAGGCTATCGCGTGGCTTGGGATGGCGATGAGTTGCGGGAGCCCATCAGAGCTGAGGCGCATTACCGCTTTGAAGTGGATCGCGGTTTTTGTATCGCGGAAGGTGCCACGCCGCAGTTTCGGGGCGACCGCTTGCTACCCGGAGCGCACATCATTCGCCTCGGGCAGTGGTTGGAGGGAGCAGCTACATTGCGTCACGATGAGCTGGCGCTGCTAAAGGGGATCACCCGTGTGGCGGTTAGTCAGCTGACAGGGGGCCGGGTGATTCAGACCCGAGAAGTTTTTAAAGACCTGAAAAGCCTGGGTAAGGGGGCTTAAAAGTGATGTTTTTTGAATGGATGAGTATCGGGCGGCGGCACGGCTTTGAATCGACTTTGACGGGGCATGGTCGATGAGTGCGCCCAAAAATTACCCCACGATCGAGCACACGGTAGGCCAGACGCCGCTGGTAAGGCTGCAACGCATACCAGGAGAGACCAGCAATACCATCCTGGGAAAGCTGGAGGGCAACAACCCCGCTGGCTCGGTCAAGGATCGCCCGGCAATGAGCATGATCAACGAGGCTGAGTCTCGAGGGGCGATTGCACCGGGCGACACGCTCATTGAGGCGACCAGTGGCAATACCGGTATCGCACTGGCCATGGCCGCTGCGGTCAAAGGTTACCGGCTCAAGCTGATCATGCCGAGCAATCAGAGCGAGGAGAGAAAAGGCGCCATGCGCGCCTACGGCGCCCAGTTGATTGATGTGTCGCCAGAGCAGGGGATGGAGGGTGCCCGCGATTTAGCCCTGCGGATGCAGGCCGACGGCGAGGGTCTGGTGCTGAATCAGTTTGCCAATCCGGATAACCCTGCAGGCCACTTCGCCACGACGGGCCCTGAGATTTGGGAGCAAACCGGCGGCAACGTGACGCACTTTGTTGCCTCTATGGGCACAACCGGCACCATCATGGGGGTGTCACGGTTTCTGAAATCGCAAAATCCTGACATTCAGATTATCGGCCTGCAGCCGACCGACGGCTCCCAGATACCGGGAATCCGGCGTTGGCCGCCCGAATATTTACCCGATATATATCAGCATGAGCGCGTTGACCGGGTGTTGGATATCAGTCAGCGTGAATCGGAGCAGATGATGAAGCGCCTTGCCCGGGAGGAGGGTATCTTTGCGGGCGTCTCTTCCGGTGGGGCCATCGCGGCCGCACTCAAGCTCAGCGCAGAACTTCGGGACGCGACGATTGTGGCGATTATTTGTGACCGGGGAGACCGGTATCTATCGACCGGTGTTTTTAACTAGGTGGATTAATCGCGGCGCTGGCCAGACAGGGTCGACGTGCACGACGAGGCTCGAGCCCGTGCCGGGAGAGGTAGCGAAAATCTATGACCAATGACGTGACGACAACTCAGGGCGGGATGCAGCCGTTACTCGATATCATGCGGCAGTTACGGGACCCTGATACGGGATGCCCCTGGGACCTCAAGCAAAACTTTCACACGATCGTCCCCTTCACTATTGAAGAGACATACGAGTTGGCTGATGCAATAGCTGCCGAGGATTTTTCACAGATCCGAGATGAGCTGGGCGATGTCTTATTTCAGGTGGTGTTTTACTCACAAATGGCTAGCGAGGAATCGCTTTTCACGTTTCAAGATGTCGTAGACGGCATCGCTGACAAGTTGCGCCGCAGGCATCCACATGTCTTTGGAGCAACTGCTGGGCAAGGCGTGTCGGCAAGCGAAGTCAAGGAGCGATGGGAGCAGATCAAAGGCGAGGAGCGACAGCAAAAGAACCAGCAGGGCGCACTGGACGATGTGCCCAAAGCATTGCCGGCTCTCAGCCGGTCTCAAAAACTGCAGAAACGGGCCGCGCGTGTTGGTTTTGATTGGAGCGAGCTTGGCGCGGTGCGGGAAAAGGTGGATGAAGAGCTGGGCGAATTAGCCGAAGCTGTCTCCGAGGGCGATTCCGCGGCCATTGAGAGTGAAGTTGGCGATATTTTTCTCGCGATGGTGAACTTGGCGCGGCATCTTGGCGTAGATGCAGAGGCCGCTTTGCGTCAGGCCAACCGTCGCTTCGAGGATCGGTTTCGTCTGATGGAGACGGCGGCGAAGCGTGACGGGAGTCATCTCAGTGAGGAATCGCTGGCACGACTGGAGGCGCGTTGGCAGACCGCCAAGCGCGAGCTGGCGCTCAGCGCTTTAGCGCCTGACTGAGGCCTGGTGCAAAGCGCTCTCAATCAGCTTGCGGCCCGAAGGATGCCTGTGTAGCGTAGCTGCTACGCACCAGCATCATCTGATAAGTACCGAATAAGAGAAGTTACTATGCGCATCATCCTTCTTGGCCCTCCAGGCGCGGGAAAGGGCACACAAGCCCAGTTTATCTGTGAGCAGTTTGGTATCCCCCAAATCTCAACGGGCGACATGCTCAGGGCGGCTGTAGCGGCGGGCACGCCGCTTGGTCAGCAAGCCAAGGCCATCATGGACTCAGGTGCTCTGGTATCCGACGACATCATTGTTGGGCTCGTCAAGGAGCGGTTGTCTGAGCCGGATTGTCAGGGCGGTTGTCTGTTCGACGGTTTTCCGAGGACGATCCCCCAGGCACAGGCGATGGTGGATGAGGGTATCGCCATTGATCACGTGCTGGAGATTGCGGTGTCCGACGATGAGATTATCAAGCGGCTGAGTGGTCGCAGAGTTCATCCCGGGTCTGGCCGTGTTTACCATGTGGAGTACAACCCGCCCGCCGAGCCCGGCGTGGATGACGAGACCGGTGAGGCATTGATTCAGCGCGATGACGATCAGGAAAGTACGATCCGCAACAGGCTCTCTGTCTATCACGATCAAACGCGGCCCTTGGTCGATTTCTATCGAGAGCTCGATGGAGTGATCTATCACCAACTCGACGGCGTGGGTGCTGTCGACGACATCACACGACACATAATGGCGGCATTGGGTTAGGTAGTAATTCGCACGACTTTGCTTGTCATCAAATATAAAGCTTGATAGCGTTTCACTTGAGGCTGGGCACACTAGGAGGGAACTCATGGCCGCTGCGAAGAAAGCAACAAAGAAGAAACCTGCTGCTAAGAAAAAAGTAGCAGCAAAGAAGAAGGCTCCTGCCAAGAAAAAGGCAGCAGCGAAGAAGAAGGCTCCTGCCAAGAAGAAGGCAGCAGCGAAGAA
>CBFHIW010000018.1:14385-42849 GCA_965656065.1 Luminiphilus sp.
GCAGCAGCGAAGAAGAAGGCTCCTGCCAAGAAGAAGGCAGCAGCGAAGAAGAAGGCTCCTGCCAAGAAGAAGGCAGCAGCGAAGAAAAAGGCTCCTGCTAAGAAGAAGGCAGCCAAGAAGAAGTAAGTTCTCTTTGCGCCACGTTTGGGAGTGGCAGCAAATAATAAAGCCGGCATCAGTGCCGGCTTTTTTATTGCCATGGTTTTTGATGGATCAACCTCATTGCAGGGGCCGCACCTTCATGATTTCTCTATCAGGTGGTTGCACGTGACTCCCGTTCTTTATCACTACCCTATGTCGCCTTATTCCGAAAAGCTTTGCCTGACGATGGGCTTACGCGGCATAGCGTGGTCGTCGATTCAGGTGTCGCCGCAGCCTCCCAGAGGCACCTTGGATAAGCTGTTGGGCGGTTATCGTCGTATCCCTGTCTTGCAGAGAGGTGCGCATTTTTATTGCGACACCCGTTTGGCATTCGAAGCGCTGCACGACGACGCCTCTGCCACTCAGCTTGATGCGGATGACGAGGCCCTGCGAGATTGGGCCGAGCGTGAGATTTTCTTTGCCGTGTTCTCCGTCGTCTCGCCGGTCAAAGTGCTGGGATTCTTAACTGGACAGATGGGCCTGTTGGGCGTCGTTAGGTTTATGCGTGACCGGACGCACATGATGCGTAACGCCACGCTTGACGTGTTGGCTGCCGAGCGAGCCCGAACTGCGGTGCAAGACTTTATCGCGCACCTTGGCGTGCGCCTCTCTACCAATCTGTATTTATCGGGTAAGCAGCCCGGTTATCTTGATCTGTGTTGTTACCACCCGTTGTGGATGACCTGTCAGATTGATCCACGCGTGGCCTCAACCTGGCCGCCGACCGTCTCCCGGTGGATGAAGCGTATGGATGCCCTCGGACATGGCGAGGTGGTGCCGGTAACTTGGGACCTGGCTTTGCAGGATATTGCTGAGAACCAGTCGGTCGTTGCTGGCGTGGTTGTCGAACCTTATCAGGTGGGCGAGCGTGTCGGCGTGGCGCCGACTGATTACGCCCGAGACGAGACGGCCGGTGAACTGGTCAGTCTGGATGCTGATCGAATCGTAATGTCACGGATGTTGGAGTCGGGACACACAATCTATTTGCACTTCCCGCGCAAGGGCTTTGAGTTGCGACGACGTTAATCACTTTTTGGATTTGGTATCGCACGCTGGTTTTTGCGCCACTGCGACGGTGACGCGCCAGTCCATTGAATAAACGCGCGGCGAAAGTTGGAGACATCGCTGAAGCCGAGGCGTTGCGCGACGTGGTCTACCGACAGTGCAGAGTGTCGCAGTAATTGCGTCGCGTGCTTGCACCGAGTCGAATCCAGCAGTGCCTGAAACGAGGTGGCTTCGTCTTGTAATCGGCGGCGGTAGGTGCGGGTGCTTAGATTTAGCATGGACGCCATCTGGTCCAGCCCCGGGTATTGACCCTCTAACTTGTCTAGCGCGGCGAGTGTGCGTTCTGTGCAACTCGCGTTATCTGACATATCGGCCAGTAGTCGCGCGCACTCTGCGTCATAAAGGGCCCTGAGTGTTGGGTTTGAGGTGGGTAGGGGTGCTTTTGTCAGGGCCTTGGGGATGGTTAGCGTCGCTTCTTCGGCATTGAAGCGGACCTTATCCCCGAAGATTTCTACGAAAGCCGTTTTATCCTGCGGCGCGGTGTAAGGTAACGACACCTCGATATCGACTGCCGGTGTTTGCAGCAGATCGGAGAGGGTCTTCTGGGCGGCTGAAAACACCGCTTCGTAGGAAAAGCGTATCGAGGGGGATGGCGACGTCAGGCTCAACATTAGACCGATTCTACCCGCGTCGAGATCTTTGTAGTGATCGATCTGTGCCTGTCGACCCGTCAGCAGCGGTCCGTAGCGGACAAGCGTGTCCATCACTTCAAGCAGATTGGCGCAGGCGAGAAAGGTTTGGCCTACGACTGCATGGGCGCCCATGTTCAGCTGCTGTCCCACGGTCAGGCCGAGGGACGGGTCACCCGTTGCCTCTAGGGCGTTGGCGATGAGCTGGTCTGCTTGCGCCTCGTCGATGCGCGATCCCGGGCTACTCAACGTGTCGAGGCTCAGCCCAGTGTTGTTGAAGAGTTGTTCAGGTGCGCAGCCCCGCTCAAGGGCGAGAGCCACGAGGACCAAGAGATACTGGCTAGGTATAGACGATGCCATGCCTCATTTGGCCATAAATGACCTTAATTTGGCAAGATGACACCTTGAGTCACCCTTTGACAAGACCGAACATGAGTTAACGACTCAAGGAGTGTGAGCAATGAAGATTGAATGGAGTGAGAAGACGCCCCGGAAAATTCAGCAATTCCCGAATCCAGATTATCCTAGTGATAACCCGGATCTCGAGGATGTGTTGACCGGTGCAGATGTAGATCACGTCGCGCAGATCTTTCAGACGCCGCTGACGGGCTCATATAACTGGGACTACTCAGTTCAGGATGACCGCATCAAGAAGCTGTATGAGCTCGGCAAGCAGCTCAACTGGGACCCGCAGATGGATATCAATTGGGATCAGCCTTGGCCAGAGGAAGAGGAACAGGCTGAACTCATGAATCTGCATGATTATCCTCCCTATCTTGCGCTATCGAACAAGGAGCGAGACGAATTCTGGTTGCACATGAACGCCTGGTCTTTGTCTCAGTTCCTGCACGGCGAGCAGGGCGCGCTACTGGTAGCCAGTCAACTCTGTTCCTGTGCGCCAACCTTCAATGCCAAGCTGTATGCGGCGTCCCAGACCTTTGACGAGGCCCGACACGTTGAGGTCTTTAATCAATACATCCAGAAGCGCATCGGACTGATGTATCCGATCAACACTCACCTTAATAGCATCATCGACAAAATTCTGACGGACCCGAGATGGGACCTGAAGTTCATCGGCATGCAGATTGTGATCGAGGGCCTGGCATTGTCGGCTTTTAATACGACGCGTGAGACAACTCCTGACCCAGTCCTGAAGGACATTGTCTACCTGGTGACTCGCGACGAAGCGCGCCACGTGACGTTCGGCGTCAATTACCTTGAAGAATTCGTGCAAACCCTGACTGATGAAGAGCGTGAGGAGCGTGCCTTGTTTGCGTTCGAGGCCTGTGCCATCAGTCGTGAACGGCTGGTAGCGACCGATGTGTTCCGTCGCTTTGGTTGGGATGTCGAGGAGAGTCGTCGCAAAGTACTTGATGGCTTTGTTATGTCTACTTTCCGCAACCTGTTGTTCCAGAGAGTGGTCCCCAACCTGAGGAGAATCGGCCTGCTCACCGATGCGGTGCGTCCTCGATTTGAGGAGCTTGGCATTCTGGATTACGAGTCGATGGCTGATGACGGTGACATCGACTGGGCCAAGCTGGAGCGGCCTTTGGACACCACGGAAGCGCAGAGCCATGAGCAAAGCATGCTGGCGGCCTTTCACGAGGCGTTTGAAGCAGAGCAGGCAGTAGCGAGTTAAGAGCCGTGGTGATAGCCTCTGCCGGGCAGTAGGGCGCCCTGCAGGCGCGTGACACTAGTCAATGGGGAAGGGAATAGCAGTTCATGACGGTAATCACCTTTATTCAGCACGATGGCTCAGAGCGAATGGTCGACGGTGACGTGGGTCTGTCTCTGATGGAGACCGCGCTCAAGCACGATGTGCCCGGGATTGATGCGGACTGCGGCGGCGGGGCTATTTGCGGAACTTGTCACTGTTTCGTCGAGGTGTCAGGCGATTTGCCGGCGCCGGACTCACAAGAAACTGCGATGCTGGGGCTCAGGCCAGACCGCGCAGAAAACTCTCGTCTGGCCTGCCAGATCGTCGTGTCGGACGGTATGGCAGATATCACGGTGCGGTTGCCCGAGTTCCAAATGTAGGATAAATGGCTCAAGGAAAGACTGTTAAGCAATTGAAAAGGCTGAATATATGAACATGCCCGCGGGTATTTCGACACCAGATTATCGCGCGATGCCGCTTGAGGATCTGGATGTTTCCGATCCACGCATGTTCCAGTACGACTATTGGCACGAGCTCTTTGCGCGACTCCGCGAAGAGTGTCCCATCCACTATCAGCCTGACAGCCCCGCCGGGCCTTTCTGGTCTGTCACTCGCTACGAGGACATCGTCGCCATCGAACGCGACACGGAGACTTTTTCTTCGGAGCCTTCGATCGCGATCATCGACCCCGAACCCGATATGATCCTGAAGATGTTCATCGCGATGGACCCACCAGAGCATGATGATCAGCGCCGGGCAGTGCATCACGTGGTGGCGCCGCGTAATCTTCAGGAGTTTGAGACGCTGATTCGCAAGCGTACCGTTGAGGTGCTTGACTCACTCCCGGAAAATGAACCCTTCGACTGGGTCAAGCTGGTCAGCCGAGACCTCACCACAAAAATGCTGGCCACCCTGTTTGATTATCCCTGGGAGGAGCGAAACAATCTCACGGATTGGTCAGACATGTTCACCTCCGACGTGCGGATCACAGCCGGCGAAGGATCGACCCGAGAAGTCATCATCGAGCACATGACCGTGTGTTTGCAGCGTTTTACCGAGCTCTGGCATGAACGCAAAGGCGACGGTAAGGAGGCCTTTGACCTGATTCGCATGCTGCAGGCCGACCCCAACACGGAAAACATGGTCGATGACCCGCTGCTCTATATGGGCAACATCATGCTGTTGATCGTGGGAGGGAACGACACCACGCGCAACTCTATGTCGGGTGGTGTGGTGTTCCTGAATCAGTTCCCGGATGAAATGACCAAGGTGCGGCAGAACCCGGACCTCATACCGTCCATGGTCTCGGAGATCATTCGTTATCAAACACCGCTGCCCCATATGCGCCGTACCGCAACACGCGATGTAGAGCTTAACGGCCGAAAAATCGCGAAGGGCGAGAAAGTGGTGCTCTGGTTTGTCTCGGGTAATTACGACGACGCGGTGATAGAGCGGCCCAATGACTTCTGGATTGATCGTCCTAGTGTGCGCAACCATCTGTCATTCGGTGCAGGGATCCACCGCTGTATGGGTAACCGTCTGGCTGAGATGCAATTGCGCGTCCTGTGGGAGGAAGCTCTGCAGCGTTTTGAGACCATAGAGGTCGTCGGTGAGCCGAAGCGCACCTGCAACCTGTTCATCAGAGGGTTTACCGAGTTGCCGGTTAAGGTCACGCGATTTCAGTCCTGATCCTGCTCAAGCTTCCCAGCAGATAAGGCTTTCGTGGCTCGCTCTCAGCGTCGATCAAGCGCGCGTATGACACCCTTATTGTGATCGCACCACGAGCCAGTCGAGCGTTGATTGCTGCCGGTATCGATGGGTGCAGGGGGGGATGGGTCTGCGCGGGCTGGGATGGTGCAGGTTGGTCACTGAGCTGCCTGCCAACACTCGAATCCGTCGTGCCGATGCTGGCGCCCCGCGCAACGGTGTGTATCGACATCCCTATAGGGCTTTCCAGTGATGGATTCCGGGCCTGCGACCGCGGTGCGAGGCAGTTGCTCGGTAAGCGAAGCAGCAGTGTGTTCCCCGTGCCGCCAAGGTTGGCGTTGGCGCCGCTGTCATACGAGGAGATCAATCTCGCGAGTAAGGCTCAGTGTGGCAAGGGCGTTAGCAAGCAGGCTTTTTACCTGCTGCCCAAGATTCGAGAAGCCGAGGAGCTCTTGCGTTCGTCCAGCAGTGATGGCGTAGAGTGGCTCGAAACGCATCCTGAACTCTGTTTCAGTAGCTTCAACGGGGCCGCGCCGATGAAAGACAATAAAAAGACTGATGCCGGCTTTCGCGAGCGGAAAACCGTTTTGGCGCGTCATATACCGGCGCGAACCATTGATCGGCTGCTCCGGGACTTAATGGGGTCTGTGCCGCGTGCGCAGTGCGCAAGGGACGACATGGTCGACGCGTTGGTCTGTGGTGTCGTAGCACACCTTGACGCTGCAGGGCGCGACTGTCTGCCCTCGGGCGGGGAGGAGTTTGATGAAGTCGGGTTGCCCATGCGAATTTGCTACCCAATATCCCCCGCATCCCAGTGAATGAGTATTGATATGACCAACGAAATCACCAGTGAAATGGCCAGCGAAATGACCAGTGAAATGACCAGTGAAATGACCAGTGAAATGACCAGTGAAATGACCAGTGAAATGACCAGTGAAATGACCAGTGAAATGACCAGTGAAATGAAGAGTGCCTGAGGTCGCCAACAACCATCCGCTGCGAAGACAGCGCAAGCTAAGGCGATGGCATCGACTCGTTGCATTGGTGACGTCGTGTCAGCTGTTGCTGTGGACTCTTAGCGGCCTGTATTTCGCATTCATTAATATCGATTACGTGCGCGGCCACCAGTTCAAGCGGAGTATCCCGCCGACTCAGCTGGATTTGTCGCAGTTGAAGGCCGGATTAGTATCGGCCAATAAAGTTGTGATTCAGGAGCGCCTTGCTGGCGAGATCATAGTTGGTGTCCAGACAGATGACGGCGTGCAGTGGCTGGACGAGCAGGGCGGGCCCGTGACAGCGCTCTCTGCAGAGCAAGCCTTGACGCTTGGAAGTGAGAGGACGGTCATTAAGCCCGATCAAGTCGAGTGGGTTGATGCTGATGTGCCGGGCAGTGAGTATCGCGGCGCGCCCTTGCCCCTGTGGCGGTTATGGCGCGCCGATGATCCTGACCGGGTCGCCTATGTTGATGCCATGTCGGGAGAAGTGACCGTGGTGCGCCATGACGCTTGGCGGTGGTGGGATTTCTTATGGTCGCTCCACATCATGAGCTATGAGGATCGCGATACGATCGGGACGTGGCTACTCAGGATTTTTTCGTTGCTCGCACTGGCAACGGCGGTGTTGGGATTGTGGTTGTTCCTTCACACCCGCGCTCGCAGCACTTCTCAATAAAATAGGCGCACCCAGATATAAGCGAAGAACAGGCCGGTCAGGTACGCTACCCAGGCGCCTGACAACAGCCAGACGTTGATCCGACGCAGCCGCGCACAGGCCGCGGCTTTGATCGGGTCCACAGGGCAGGGCGCATGGCGCTGTTGCCACCAGAGTAGTGTGCTCGCGGCGATCAGTGCGCCCGAGAGAGCGAATAAGATATCTTTGTGTGCTGACAGCCATATGATGCCGGGTATCGCTGCCGTCAGCCCCGCCATCACAGCGCCGGCGCCAAGTGAGATCAGAAGCGCTGGCAGGGCACAGCACAGTAGCGTTGAAGTGCTACCGAGAAGGGCCAGCGAAGGCGCGATGTTGTCTCGCCAATCGCCTCTCACGATGCGCTGCCGAGTGCCGCGTCACCACGCCGTACCTCAGCGATCCGGTAACCCGCCTGGACGGCAAGATCGGCAATTGTCTGGTCGCTCATGGAGGCGCCGGGTGCCAGTACCAGATTGAGCGCTTTGGTATCGAGGTCAACGTAGATTGCGGCGACTTCCTCTCGTTTGCTGAAGATCTTATTCATGGCCAGCGCACAGAAGTCACAGACGACACCCAGCACGTCGGCCACAATGGGTTCTCCGCCGTCAGCCAGCGCAGATTTAATCTCCGTGGTGCGGGTGAGGAACGGTCCGCCGCTAGCCTGCTGGCCATTATGGGCGGCGTGGTCTGTATCAGTGGCTTGGTGATCATGATGCTCATGCTTGTCGTGTGCCGCATGATTCTCGTGATCCTGATGCTCCTTTGTCTCAGCAGGCAGGCAGAGGCAGAAGGCAGTGAGGATAGCGACGGTTTTTATTAGCAAGGTCATCGTAACGCTCCCTTTCAGAAACGATAGGTAAAGTTAAACAGCGGTTGATTGACGGTGAGGTTGTAGCCAGCCTCGATAAGCAGTGGCCCTTTAAAGAACCGCACTAGAGGCGCGGCGGTGACCGAGTTCGGGTCAGACGGAAGGTGGTCGATCTCTACCATCAGCCAGGTATGGAGATCGCCGCTGTCACCTTCATAAGGCGCGAACCCGGCGCGGAATGTCTGCATGAATTGGCGAGCATGGTGGCCGGCATCCAAATAGCGGTTTCGATAGCCCACGAACAGTGAGCGCGTCTCCCAGTCGGCCATCACACCTCCGTAGATCGCCATCTGATCAGATTCAGAGTTGTCGTTGACCCCAGAGGCGACCCCGACCCCTCCGTGGAAGTACACATTGCCCTGATAGTCAGCGCCAAACCATCTTTTTGCTAAAAAGGTGGGATGAACGCTATAGAGTGCAAAGTCTGAGTCCCGGTTAACCTCGGTCTTGAGGCCCAATGACATATTAGGAGAAGGGGTGTAGTGCACGAGCGCCGAGCTCGATTGCCGGTCCGACTCTCCTATTACGGTCCAGCCGCCGGCATAGGAGACTGGGCGGGCGAGCGTCGCGATGGATGTCAGGCATCCCAGGGTCAGCAGGAGTGTCGCCCGCAGTGCTGTCACTTTTTCTTTCCAGTCAGGATGGAGACCAGCTCAGTCACCTTTTCCCTGCGTTCACCGGTCTCGCCGGCTTCGAGGGCGTGTTGCACGCACGTATCAACGTGGTCATCGATAATCAACGTTTCCAGACTGCTCAGGGCAGAGCGGGCCGCTTGCACCTGTCGTACGACGTCGATGCAGTAGCGATCCTCGGCCACCATTTTGCGCACGGCCCTGATCTGGCCCTCTATGCGCGCCAGGCGCGCATCAGCTTTCTTCAGTGTTTCGTTTCTCACTCAAACATCCTCTGATTAAATGCAAGCATACCCCCAAGGGGTATTTTTTAGATAATCAGTATACCCCCCCTGGGTATCACGGCAAGCCTCCTATGATCGATGTCGGGTGTTAAAAGGTCAATAACTCCTGAATTTGGCTCCGTTCGTGGGCGATAGATTGCCGTGAGCATTGCCCTCGATCGCTAATCTCCGGCGGGTTTTGGCACGTATAGGGGTGCAGAGTCGAGGAGTTTTGCTATGAAAGGGCATCCCGTTGCGTATTCGCGAAGCGTGATCACCGAGCTGATGGTGCCGAGCTACACCAACTTCGGTGGCAAGGTACACGGCGGCACGCTGATGTCATTGATGGACAAGCTGGCCTACGTCTGCGCCAGCAAGCACGCAGGCAATTACTGTGTCACGGTGTCAGTCGATAACGTGCAGTTTCTCCGGCCCGTCGAAGTGGGCGAGGTGGTATCGCTGATGGGGTCGGTCAACTATGTAGGGAAAAAATCACTCGTGGTGGGGATCAAGGTGGTCGCCGAGAATTTACAGGAGGGAGCGAGTAAGCACACGAATACCTGCTACTTCACGATGGTGGCAAAGGATGCGGACGGCTCCACGGCTGAAGTGCCGCCCCTGATACTTGAGAGCGAAGAGGATGTAAGACGCTTTTGCAGCGCGTTGCAGCGACGGCGAATCCGGGAAGAGGGTGTGGCCTTTATGACAGATTACAAGTCGTCCTTCACGGATCATTATGCCGTTGCCGATCTGCTGTCGGATGAGCGGTGTGTGCTGTCCATTAACGACCCCTGAACTTCAGTCCGCGGTTGCCGCTTCCGCAGGTGCTGCGGAGTGTGCCTTTAGGCGAGGGAGGCTGAGCACCATCATCGCGCTCAAAGCAGCCAGCGCCGCCATGCCGATAAAGGCGGTGGTGTAGTCACCCTGCCACTCCCTGACGCGGGCGATCGTCTGCGTGCCCAGTGCGCCACACAGCGTGTCGATCAAAACAATCGTTGCCAGAATGCGGCCGTACAGCGGTCCGCTGTAATGCGCCGCGATCAAAATCTGAATGCATGTGAAGGCGCCACTAAATCCGAGCCCGGCGAGCACGGCGTAGCCGTATAGTAAGGCGGTGGCGTCCCCCGTCATTTGACTGAGCATCATCAACGCGATCGCCAGCATCAGGATTGCGCTCGCCATGACTCGATGAAGGTCGAAGCGATCAGACAGCAGCCCGAAGCAGAATTTACCCACCACCGAGCAGCCAAAAAAGAGACTAAAAACAGATGGCAGCGAGGACCTTGCGAGTCCGACGTCTCTGGCCAGGTGAATGGACTGATGCTGGGTCAGTGCGATGATAATGAACCACAGGCTGCCCGTGGCGACGACGATCGTAGCAAAGCGACGCGTCAAGAGGCGCGGGATGACCCGCTGCTCCGGGTCTGATGAGGGCCCGAGGGATGCTGAGTCCGGCATCGCGCGCCTTCCATCGCGGAGTAACAGCCACGCGCTACCGAGCATCATCGAGCCCACGCCGACGCCTGTCAGTAGCACGGTCTGTCGCCAGCCCAACTGCTCGATACCCGACCCGACCGCGAGGGGAAACAGCGCGCCGCCAAGACTGGATGCCATCAAAAGCATGCCCGTGGCGCGGCCGCGCCCGGAGTCAAACCAGCCTGTCAGCATCACCATGTTAGAGACCAGGCCGCAGAGGGACAAAGCCAGTCCCAGCAGGGCGTAAACGGCGACGAGTTGCCAGAGGCTGCTGGTGGCGGAGTAGGCCAGTAACCCCAAAGAGAGGAGCATGCTACCGATGGCAATGATGACGCGGGGTGAATAGCGATCAAGTAGCCAGCCCGCGGGCGGCGACGTGATAGCGCCGATGACAAAGAATACTGTTGCGGGAAGCGTCACCTCGGTCGCTTGCCAGCCGAAGCTGTCCATCAGTTCGGGATATAGCAGGGGAAGCGTATGCAGGGTGACGCCGTTTGAGGCCATGTAAACCAAAAACAGCCCGCTGAGCACGGTCCATCGCTGATGTTGAGGTGTGGCCCCGGTCATAGGGTGTCAGCCGCTGGTGATTCTGACCGACATTACACCACCGCTTGGCGGCAGGGAATCGCGGTGGCGCAATGGCTGGGCGACGAAGCGGTCGCGAGGGCTGGTTTGATTGAGCGGCTCGTGTCGGTATGGTGTCTCTACAAATCTATTCATCCAGACAGCAGGACGAGTGAGAGACCTTGCGACATTTCGACATTGCCATTATCGGATCGGGCATAGCCGGCGGCGCTTTGGCGGTGGCGCTCAAGGACAGTGGTTTAAGCGTGCTGCTTTTGGACCGACGTTCCGGGCCATTGGATACCGCCAGAGGTGATCACATACAGCCGGCGATGCAGCCTGTTTTGTCTCGCTGGGGTGTGCTCGATCGGCTGATGGAAGCGGGCGCAGAGCGGCGGGCGGGAACGCGTTGGTTTGATGCGGAGGGTGCCCACATTGCGACAGTACCAGTGCCTCAGCGAGATGACTGCGCTGGAGCGTTCTTGTTCCTGAACCACGAAAAGATTGGCGATATCTTGCTCAAAGCCGCCGAAGAAGCGGGCGCTGTAAACATCACCGCTTTGTCCGAATGGTCATTAACGCGAGCGGCGGGGAATTGGCATGTCGAGTGGCAGGCAGCGCATCAATCGGGGTCGGCCACGTGCACGGTGCTGGTGGCGGCCGATGGGACCGCATCGACGGTTCGCAGTCGGCTGAAGATCGGTCTGGACCGACATCGTTACCAGTATCCGATCGCCGTGTTGTACGGTCGCCAGCAGGGCGTGAGCGACGAGAGAACGCTGGATGTGTATTTGGCTGAAGATCGCATGGTCTCGCTGATCCCGCGAACAGGCGGTGCAACCAAGGTGGGTTTTCCGGTATCAACCGAGGAGATTGGTTTCTGGAAGACGGCGTCGGAGGACGCCTGGAAGCGCCGTCTCTCCGAATGGTGTCCGGCGGTGGAATTTGAATCACTGGCTTTCGGGGCGATTTACCCTCCCGTTTCCCAGCAAAGCGAGCCTTATCGGGGGGAGGGGGCAGTGGTGCTTATTGGCGATGCCCGTCATGCGATGCATCCCGCGCGAAGCATGGGCATGAATACCTGCTTTCGGGTTGCCGATCAGTTGGCTGATTCGCTCGGGGGCTTGAGCTCAGGTTTTTCTGAAGCAGAGGTGTTGTCATCGCTGTCTGACTTCGAGGTGCGCTTTGAGCAGGAGCTGACTCCGCGCTTGGCGGAAAATCATGCAGCAGGGTTGCAGATGGACACGATCACCGGGGGCGGCTTCGTCGAGCTCAGGGAGCAACTTAAGTTGGCGGCAGGGGATGAGCGCATATTACGCGCGATGGCTTTGAAAGCGGCTGGGCTGACTGTCTGAGGATGTGCGGACGCTACACGCTCTCGGTATCCAACAAGCCCGCTGTCGCAAAGCTGGGGCTGCAAACGGCGGACCGGTTCAATATTGCTCCGCAATCACAGGTGGTGATCAAAACAGGCGCCAGCGAGCATGCTTCAGTCCATTGGGGCATTTCTCTGGAAGGCGCGGGCGTCAGCCGGTTTGTCAGTAATGCGCGGTTTGAAACATTGAACGCCAAGCCTCTTTTTCGCGATCTTGCCCGTTGCGCTTTGCTCGCCGATGGGTGGTATGAGTGGCAGCGTATCGGGTCAGGTAAGCAGCCTTGGTACCATCACCGTGGCGGAGACTTATTCTACATGGCGGGCGTCTATCAGCCCGGTATCGGCTGTGCGATCGTCACTCAGGGTGCGACCGAGCCACTCGCCGAAATTCACCACAGGCAGCCAGTGCTGCTAGACGAGCGGCACCTAGATGTGTGGCTCGGTGGATCACAATTATCTGAGGCGTTGCCGACGCTGGAGATCTCGCTTCATCCTGTGTCATCGCGGGTCGGTAACACTCGCTACGACGACAGCGATTTGGTCGAGCCCGTGGACCTCGACGAGCCTGTGGCGGGGCAGACGGCCGACCTGTTTTCCTGAGAAAGAGGCCCTGATTGCCGGGGTTGATAAAGGGTATAGTTTTGAGTCCAGATTGATCCAGCTCAGTCTGACAAATGTTTAACTAGGCTCGAGAAAAAATAAAAACCAAGTCAGGGACCAGAGCATGAAAGTGGGAAGTTTCATACCTGAGCAATCTGCATCGACGTTGTATGCGATGGCGGGCGATGACTGCTCTTTGCATCACGACCTGTCCTGTTTGACGCCCAAACAGCGGGTTGATCATCAGGAAAATCAGGTGCTCACCTGCGCGTTGCAGGTTGCTCTCGTCGGCTTGGGTAAGACCAGTGATCATGTGGCCTTGGGCACTCCCTTCACGGATCCGGCATGGCGCGCGATGCTGGGTCACTACAGTGAGATGTTCGCCGCCATGGGCCTCGATTCGGTGCCCGATAGTCAGTGGCACTTCCACCCCCTCGACGGCTATTACGAAAGCGTCGCGAACTCTCTGCCCGATGTTGATCTGACCAACCTCTACATGATCAGTGGGAGCAACGAGCCGCTGCATCAAAACCCAGAGGCGCTGGCGGTGAGTCGAAATGTCAATTCCAAGCTGCACTTTGCCGAGCACGCGCCCCAAGCCGGGCTGCCGGTGCCCCGTACCGAGGTGTATGCCAAGCGAGCGATTCGGGAAGGAGAGGCCGATCGTTTGTTTTCGGAGTTGCCGAACGGCGTGATGGTCAAGCTGTTGGGACTCGCGGGGTCCCGCAATGTGTTCGCAGTGGAGTCTGTCGGCGACTGCCTCGATCAGATTGCCGAGTATGACGACGACGTGCAGATTCTGCTTCAGGAACAGCTGGATATCAGTCAGTGGCGGGAGATGACAGTGGATCTGACGATTACCCAGCAGGACGTCAGTATCAGCAACGTCCGCCAAATTTTGTTTGCCGGCGGCAAGTGGGTGGGTAACTACATTTCACCCGAGCTCGAGGTGCCGGAGACGCACAAGGCAGTATTGATGCAGGTGGGGGCCTACGCGCGGGCCCAGGGTCATGTCGCCGAAGAAGGCATTAATTGCGGTATCGACTACTTCGTCTCGGGGGACGAGGTGATCGTGACCGAGATCAATGCCCGCTGGACGGGAGGGCTCTTCCCCGCAGAGTTTTTGCGGCGTCTGGCCATCACGGAGCCTGCGGTGGCGTTTTTCGATAGGGTACCGGTGGCGCAAAGTGACGCCGTGCGGGCTTTTCAGCGTGAGCATCTTTTCCCGGCAGCAGGTAATGCTTTTGCATACATACCAATGGGTTTTACGCCCTTTGCTATGGAGATTGAGGGTGCAGAGCGCTATTTTGTGTGGCAGATAGTGGCGGGGGATTTTGCCGCGTTTGTGGAGGCGAAGCGTCAAGCACTCCCCGAGGACGCTTTCCCCACCGCAGAATTGATATTACAGGAGGCGCTGTCATGAGCCGCGTAGACCTTGCAGAGCTGGATTTCTTCAGTCCGGAAGTCCAGGAGTGTCCGTTCAGTGTGTATCAGCAGTTACAGGATGAAGCCCCTGTATGGCAAATGCCCGGTACCAACGTGTTCGTTGTGACGCGATACAACGACATTCGGGAGATTATTCGCGATCCCGCGCGGTTCTCGAGTAGCTTCAGTGCACTCCTGAATGCCGGCTCCTCCAACGAGGACGTCAACGCCATCTATGAGCAGGGATATGAAATGGTCGAAACCCTGCTGACCCAGGATCCACCCAGGCATCGTGTGTATCGCAATCTGGTTAATAAGGTGTTCTCCAACAAGCGCATTGAGGGCATGCGCGATGATATCCAAGCCATTGCCGATCAGTTGATTGGCGAGTGGATTGATGATGGAGAAGTGGACCTGCTCAACCGTTTCTGTGTGCCACTGCCCATCTACGTCATCGCGGACCAGCTGGGTGTGCCGCGCTCCGAGCTGGCCTTGCTGAAGAAGTGGTCTGACGCTTCTGCCTCAAGGCTGGGCCGACTCGCCGATGAGGAGCAACAGATCCAGAACGCCAAAGATATTGTGGCGTTCCAGCATTACTTTGCGGATCTTATCGACCGCATGCGAGAGCACCCTGAAGACAACATCATTTCTGATCTTGCCAACAACACGATTGATGAGGGACGTTTGCTGACCAAGCCAGAGGCTTTGGGCATGATTCAGCAAATACTAGTGGCAGGAAACGAGACATCGACAAATGCGATCGCCGGCGGCGTTGTGTTGCTGATTGAAAACCCCGAGGAGCAGGCAAAACTGCGGGCCAATCCCGACCTAATACCCACCGCGGTCGAGGAGATTCTGCGATTGGAGACGCCGACTTCAGGGATGTGGCGGCGCGCGACCGAAGACACGGAAATCGATGGCGTGGCCATTCCCGAAGGATCGTTCCTCATGGTGCGCTTTGCTGCGGGGAATCGTGACGAGTCGGTCTTTCCTTGTGCCGGCGCCATGCAGGTTGAGCGGGAGAATGCCGATAACCATATGGCGTTCGGCCAGGGTACTCACTTTTGCTTGGGTGCGCAGCTGGCGAGAACCGAGCTGCAGATTGCCATGGCAACGTTGCTGCGGCGCACTGAAAACTGGGCCTTGGTCGAAGGGAAAAACTCGCTTAAGCACCACCCGAATGTTCTGTTGCGTGGTTTGGTGGATCTGCATATTGCGTTTGATAAAGTGGCATGAAACCAACGATGTGCCGCGCTGGGCAGTAACCCATGAACAAGCCTGTTTTTCCAAGTTATCAAGAGCTCCTAAATGAGGAGGCGGTCAGCGTCCCGGATGCCTTGCGTCTGGATACACAGCCCGAGATCGCTAACGACATCATTGCTACCGACGTGTGGACGGATCGCGGGGTGTTTGAAAAAGAGGTCGAGCACCTCTGGCCCAAGGTGTGGCAAATGGTCTGCCGCGAGACCGCGCTAACGAAAGCCGGTGACTATTATGTGTATGACGTTGCGCGCTATTCCATCCTGCTGGTTCGTACTGAATCGGGTGAGCTGAAAGGGTTCCACAACTCCTGCCTGCATCGGGGCCGCGCACTCAAGTCAGGTAAGGGCACGAGTCGCGAGTTGCGGTGCCCTTACCACGGTTTCTGTTGGCATCTGGACGGTAGCTTCAAAGAGGCCTACTGCGATTGGGAGTTTGATCAGGCGCAGCTGGCAGAGCTGACGTTGCCCGAGGTGCAGGTGACCACTTGGGGTGGTTGGATTCTGATCAATATGGATCTGGAGGCCCCGCCCTTTGAAGAATACGCCTCGGTGCTGACCGAGCATTTTCAGCGCTGGACCCCTGAAGACCGGTACGTGTCGCTCCATGTCGAGAAAAAGATTGCCTGTAACTGGAAGATCGCGATGGAGGCCTTTATCGAGTCCTACCACGCTATTCAGACACATCCCCAGATATTGTCTTTTACCGGCGGCGATAATTCCCAGTACGACGTGTTTGGCGATCACCTGAGTCGCACCATTACTGCGCAGGGGATCCCGAACCCCGGGCAGGCCGATCGTTACAGCGTGCAGGAGTCGGTAGAGGCGATGACAGGCCCAGGCGGTTTTGAGCGGGCTCAAGAGCTGACGGGTCTGGACGCAGATACGATTACCTCGCGGCAGGCCATTGGCGCGGTGCGCCGGGACGAGTTCGCTGCATTTATGAGCCCGGAGATGCTGGCAACCGTTACTGATGCCGAGACGATGGACTCCATCCTTTATCTGGTTTTCCCCAACTTTGCGCCATGGGGCGGATTTCAGAGCCAGATTACCTATCGCTATCGCCCGGATGGGATGAATTCCGATGGGTGCATCATGGATATCTATTTGCTGGATGGTTTTGCGGCCGATGAACCGAGGCCCGCGGATGCCAAAACCATTCGGCTCGACTACGATCAGAAGTACGCTGATGCTGAGGGTCTTGGGTTACTGGGTGCGCTGTTTGATCAGGACGCGGGTAACCTGCCGGAGGTTCAACGAGGCCTGATGGCATCTAAGAGCCGCAAGGCGATTACCGCAAGCTATCAGGAGCTGCGGATTCGTCACTTCCACGAGACATTGGCGAAGTATTTGGCGGCGGGAGACTGAGACCCCAGAGAGGGTGATCTCAGATGTGCGATGCGCCTCGCCTCAAGATAGCGCTTAATCGGCAAGTCACTCAGTAGGTTAGCGCCATACTCTCGCGACCGTCCTTCTCGGTGGCCCGGGCAAAACTCGCTAATGCCTTCATCCGCTCGACCCACTCCATGCATCGCGGGTGGTCAGCGTCATTAATCATGTCACGCTCTGCGCCAACAATCATGTTGTAGGCGATGAGGAAATCCGCCGCTGACAGATGCTGGCCGCCGAACCACGGGGCGGTGGCCAGATCTTTCTCGGCCATTGCCAAAATGCGGTTCAGGCGTGGCTGAATAAACAGCTCGTCCAGCCCTTTTGTGTAGAGTTTGACGAAGGGCTTCATGAAAAAGGGCAGGCGTTTTTGTGAGATCGTAGTGACGGTCTTCATCAGCTGCAGCGGCATCATCGACCCCTGTGCTGCGTGCCACCAGAACAAATAGCGCGTGCGATCCGGTGAATCAGGCCCGGGTCTCAGGCTTTGTTCTGGGGTTCTGTCGAGAATGAATTCCATGATGGCGCTGCTTTCTGCCAGCGCCAAGTCGCCGCAAGTTATGACCGGGGCGGTACCCAGCGGGGAGAGCGCCTTGTACGCGTCGGGTGCCGCCATCGTCCGCGCATCGCGGTCGTATACCACCAAGTCATAGGGCGTCTGCAGCTCCTCCAGCATCCACAGGACGCGGAAGGACTGGGAGTATTCGAGATGATGGAGGGTTAGTGTGTCAGTCATGGCCGAGACGAGAATGCCTTGGAGAGGTCGTGGTTAGGCTCTATATACCCTGTGAAGCCAGGTTCGGATGTCTCGTTGCACTGCGGCTGTGATGGTTAGTGGGTTTTCTCGCCTAACCTGCTTCCGGACGTCTTAATTGATCTCAGAGCCCTGCAGATCGGTTTGCTAAAAAATCTCATGCTCTTCGGTCATGAACACCCGTGACCGGCTGAAATCGATAAACCGTGATTCGTCTTCTATGAGCTTTCCTTGCGCCTCAACGCCAGCGGGTGAGGACATACCCTGCTCCAGCGCGCTCATGGTCTCCCACCACACCTCGGTCACGCCATCATAGGGCGCTTTTAGGCCGCGGCTTTCGATCATGAGCTCGTTGAGCTCGGGCAGTATGGTGTGGCTCTGTATGTAGCGGCTCGCGCCGATCGCCTGGGCAACGGATTTCACCAGCGGCCCGTGTTCCTCGAGCCAGTAGCGATAGAAGCTGTCGTTGTCGATGTCGTCGCGTTTTCTGAGGCAATAAACGAGCTTGATCATAGAGTCTGGCGGTCACGGTACGCAGGGGCGTTGGGCGAGTTTAATGGCCTCCCCGCCAGGACTCGAACCTGGAATCACCGCTTAGGAGGCGGTAGTTATATCCTGTTTAACTACAGGGAGACCGTACCATTTTATCTGAAAGTGGCTCTGGCGCTAATCGATGACGGCCTCAATCGCCGAGCAAGAGGGCGCCCGCTTCTAGCAGGTATTCGGTCACCTCGCTCTCGGTGCCTCTGAACAGGGGTGCTTTGGCTCGATTGTTCATTTGGTATTCATACATGGGGTCGTAGTAGCCGGTCAGCAGCTCGCTAATCCACGCTTTATGTGCCTCGGGATTGCCGCGCTCGTGCGCCACCAGCGCGTTTTGCATCATGGCTTTGAGTTCTGCATGACGCTGCCCGCCCAGCCGCTTTTGAATGCGTTCAAGGGACTCAAGTAAGCCCGTCGCAAAATGATCAAAGGCGCGGGTGGCATCCTGGGTCATCAAGTCTTCGAGGTTTTGCAGAATATAGTTCTCATAGGAGTGCTCGACACGGGTCTCAACGCTGGCGTCCAGCTGTATCCAGTCGGCGTCTTGGCGCACGGCCTGGAGCGATAGGGGCAGGGCGCAGCGGCCGATCAGACGACCCTCGTCCTCCAAAATCAGTCTCTGATGCCTGGCGTGTTGGTGCTTGAGCAACTGGACCCCGAGCGCCAGCTCAAAACCGATTTGGGTGGGCTGCTCAGTCACCCGGCGGCCAAAGGCCGAGCCGCGATGATTGGCCAGCCCTTCGAGGTCGAGGCTCCCGGGGATAGGCGCCCCTCGATCACCTTCATTAAGGATGCGGGTTTTAGCGGCACCAGTGGGGCCCCCGAGTAACAGCAGCGGCGTCTGCTCGATGAGCTGATCCGTGGATTCACTTAACCAGCGCCGCAGCGCTTTGTAGCCCCCCTTGATTCGGGGGTAATCCACGCCCGCGTCTTTGAGCCATCTTTGAGCAATCTCCGATCGCATGCCCCCCCTAAAACAAAACAGCGCGCCTTCGGGATGCTGTGATGCGAAGGTTTGCCATGGCTCGACACGCTCTGCTTTGCGCTCTCCCGAAACCAGCTCGTGTCCAAGCCGCACTGCTGCCTCCTGCCCCTGGTCTTTGTAGCAGGTGCCGACGGCCTCTCGCTCATCGTTCGTCATGAGGGGCAGGTTGATGGCGCTCGGCAGGCTGCCCTTGGCAAATTCCACTGGCGACCGCGTGTCGATGAGCGGCGTGTCATCTCGTAGCAGAGATGCGAAATCGTCTAGCTCAGTCATTCGGCCTGCAATCGGATCACGGATTCACCGCTTTCATTCGGTGTCAGTGAGCCCAGCACAGCGCTGGGAAGCGTCTCTTTGATTAGCAGCTTTTGCACATCGCCAAGCGCGTCTGATGAGACAGCCATCAGCAGGCCGCCGCTGGTCTGGGGGTCACACAATACGGCCAATTCGCGAGGTGTGAGGGTAGGAAGGCTGCTTTTCAATGCGTCAAAATTTCGCTGTGTGCCACCGGGTACACAGCCTTGGGCGATATAGTCATCGAGCCCGGGTAGCTCGGGGATGGCGGCTGGGTCGAGGATGGCAGAGAGGCTTGCTCCCCGGCACATCTCCATCAGGTGCCCTGCCAATCCGAAGCCGGTGACATCAGTCAGTGCGTGGACACCATCAAGTTTCGCGAGCAGTGCGCCGACTCGATTGGGTTGACACATCAATTCAGTCGCGAGGCCTCGATGCGCCGCCTGCAATTTATCCTGTTTCTCTGCGGTGGTGTGAATGCCAATGCCGAGCGGTTTGGTGAGTATCAACAGATCGCCAGCCCAAGCGGCATCATTTTTTTTGAGGTGAGTTCGCGCCACAGTGCCGGTGACGGCGAGGCCAAAAATGGGTTCGGGCGCATCGATGCTGTGTCCGCCAGCAAGGGGAAACCCGAGCTGCGCGCAAACATCCCGGCCACCTTGTACTACCTGATTGGCGATCTCGGGTGCCAGCTTATCGATTGGCCACCCCAGAATGGCAATAGCCAGTTGAGGTGTGCCACCCATCGCGTAGATGTCCGATATGGCGTTGGTGGCGGCGATGCGACCAAAGTCATAGGGGTCGTCGACGATCGGCATGAAGAAATCCGTCGTGGAGAGCACCGCTCGATCCTCATCGAGGATGACTGCCGCAGCATCGTCCCTCGACTGATGGCCGACCAGTAGCGACGGGAAAGCGATTGCCGGGGCTCCGCTGTCGGCGTCTGCGAGGATGCGGGACAGCACGTCCGGTGCGATCTTGCAGCCGCATCCTGCGCCATGGCTGTATTGGGTAAGACGTATGTCCTCTGACTTCATGCTGTTAGTCAATGAATCGAACTCCGCTAGATGCTAACCGTTTATGATTGAAAAGGAGAGCATTCCATACCATTCTTGCGCCCGTGAAGTCGTTACCCTCATTGCCACTGTGTGGCGCTGTCCCAGCCGTTTTCTTGCTCGGTCTCTTGTGTGCGCTGCTGTTAGGCGCTGTGCCATCAGTGACGGCCTCTGAAATCGACTGGTTACCCTCCCCAGAGCAGTGGGCCGAGGAGCGCGCGATTTATCAAAAAGCCGCCGCAGAGCTCGATTCCGGTGCCGGGAACCGCTATCGGGAGATGCGCGAATCCCTGGCAGGCTATCCGCTAGAGGTAGATCTCGATTTCGCGATCAAGCTGGGCCAGCTTCACGATATGACCGCTGAGGAGGCGCGTGTGTTTATGGCTTCGGCCAAGGGCACGCCCTTAGCCAGCCGCTTCTTGGTGGCGTACCTCCGACACAAGGCGCAGGACAGACGCTGGACGTCCTTTCTGGGGGTGCTGGACGCCGCACCGGCAATGCCTGAATTGCAGTGTTATTACTATCGGGCAAAGTTGGCCACCGGTGACCAGGACACTGCGTTCCAGGGAGCTGCGCGGCTCTGGGATGTCGGCTTTTCTCAGGACGACGCCTGTGACCCCTTATTCGATCGATGGGTCGCATCGGGAGGCCTGAATGACGATGTCATCTGGTCCCGGGCGCTGAAAGCATTTGACGCCAAAAATGGGCACCTGATTCGCTACGTCAAGCGTTTTGCGAGTGTGTCGCTGCAGCGGGATTTGGATGAGCTCGCGGCAGTTTATCGGCGGCCCTCGAGGGTGGAGGGCGACCACCACCAGGGCAGTGCCCGCCATGCTGACATCCTTGTCGTTGGCGTGGTGCGTCTCGCGCAGCTGAGTCCATCGCGCGCGTATCAAACTTTTAGTAGCTTGCGGGAGGATAACGCGTTCACCGAGGCTCACGTGAAGACGGTGACGTCTGCTATCGTGCGTCACAGCTTGTTCGCTGAGCGTTCACCGGCACCGTCCGAGTGGGTCGATGCGCAGGTCGGAGCGCTTCGGGATGATGATCTGACAGTCATCTGGCTCAGAAACGCAATCGGTAACGGTGAATGGCAGGCGGTGCTTGATGGCATTGATTGGCTGTCGTCCGACCTGCGGTCACAGGATCGCTGGCGCTATTGGTTGGCGCGCAGTCTCGAATCGCTTGGGAAACAAGAGACACAGCCTCTCTGGGAGCGGCTGGCAACCGCTCGGAGCTTCCACGGATTTCTCGCGGCGGACCGGCTGGAGGCGGGCTACGAATTGAATGCAGTCTTACCCGCTACGTCGCTACCCGATTTCACAACGTCGGTTCGTTTGGGGGTAGGGCGTGCACAGGAGCTGATGGCGTTGGGTGATTGGCGGCAGGCCAAAGAGCAATGGCGTCACACACTCAATCAGATGCCGCGGGCCGAGAGGGCAAGGCTCGGAGAAGTTGCGTTACTGAGAGGGTGGCCGGATTTGGCGACCGATGCGGCCAATGCGGGTGCTTCATGGGATCGACTCGACCTGCGCTTTCCCCGCAGTTATTGGGAGACTTTCCAGTCAGTAGCCGACGCGCTCGAGGTCGATCCTTATGAGCTGTTGTCCGTGGCGCGACGTGAGAGCGGCCTTTATCCGAGGGCGCGTTCGAAAGTGGGCGCGAGGGGCTTGATGCAGCTGATGCCGGCCACTGCGCGCAGCGTAGCCAATGATCGTAACGAGGTATACGGCGGCGCCAGTTCGCTCTACGATCCCGAGACAAACATCACGCTTGGTGCTAGCTATTACCTTGATCTACTGTCCCGCTTTGAGGGAAATCGCGTCAAGGCCCTTGCGGCCTACAACGCGGGGCCGAGTCGAGTGGTGCGCTGGACGGAAAAGGAGATGGCAGTGGATCAGTGGGTGGACTCGATACCCTTCGGCGAGACGCGAGAGTATGTGCAGGCCGTATTGGCGTATCTTGTTATTTACCGGATGAGAGCGGAGGCGGAGCAGCCGGTGAGTTTGTTGACCGCAGCTGAACGTGAAGCGCTCTATTGATGGGCGCTATCCGTGATGAGCGCTATCCGTGATGAGCGCTATCCGCCGGTTTTTTAATCGAGCAACTTGGGCCATATGTGATAACGACCGCCGGGTGAGGAGAGGCTGATGAAAACGACGCAAATGCAATCTTGTGTTCATGAGAATGGCACAGTGGAGTGCACGCTGGTTGAGGTAGAACTACCCGAGCCGAGCCCTGACGAGGTAGTGGTTGAGATTGAGGCGGCGCCCATTAATCCGTCGGATCTTGGTCTGATGTTTGGCGCTGCGGATTTGAGTACCGTCCGTGCAACGGAGCGGGATGGTCAGCCCGCGGTGCTGTTAGATGTGCCCGCAGCCGCGATGCGCGCGATGGCGCCGAGAATCGGGCATTGGATGGCTGTGGGAAACGAGGGGAGTGGTCGCGTGATCGCCGCCGGTGACAGCGATGCCGCCCAGGCGCTCCTTGGGCAACGGGTCGGTATGTTTGGTGGCGAGATGTATGCCGGACATCGCTGCCTACCCGCATCCCAGTGCATGGCGTTCCCCGAACGAATCACTGCAGAGCAGGCGGCCTCGTGCTTCGTGAACCCTATGACCGCTCTGGGGTTCATGGAAACGCGCTTGATGGAGGGACAGCAGGCGATCGTGCATACCGCAGCAGCGTCGAATCTCGGGCAAATGTTGTTGCGCTTATGCCAGGCCGACGATGTGCCGTTGGTCAATATCGTCCGCTCTGACGAACAGGTCGCACTGCTTAAGTCCATGGGCGCGGAGTGGGTGCTGAACAGTCAGGGCGAATCGTTCATGAAGGATTTGATCGCAGCGCTGGTGGCGACCGGTGCGACGCTCGCGTTCGATGCCATCGGTGGTGGGCGGGGTGTGAATCGTATTCTGACCGCGATGGAAATTGCCGCGGCACAGACTGGGCCTTGGTCGCGGTACGGCTCCGAAGAACCCAAGCAGGCCTACATTTATGGTCAATTAGATCTGGGTGCGACCGAGCTGACACGCGGCTATGGCTGGGTGTGGTCGGTGAGTGGGTGGCTGTTGACGCCGTTTATGAAGCGGGCGGGACCAGAGGTAGTTGCGCGAATGGAGCAGCGGGTACTGGATGAGATTGATACCACCTTCGTGAGCCACTATTCGTCGCGAGTCAGTCTGGCGGAGGCAATGACCGTAGAGGCGGTTGAAGATTACGGTGCGCGCAAGACAGGGCAGAAAACCCTGCTGCAAATGGCCGGGTCATCCTCCTGACAGTTTGACCTCGTAGCCCATCTTCTCAAAATGCGCCTGACAGGCAGTACGCTGATCGCCCTGTATCTCGAGCGTTTCGCCTTTCACCGCGCCGCCGACTCCGCATCGCTGCTTGAGCTGTTTACAGAGGGTTTTGAGGGTGTCGGGGTGCTCGGGAATCCCGGTAATGACCGTGACAGCTTTGCCACCTCTCCCTTTGGTCTCGCGCCTGATGCGCACCACGCCATCACCGGTTGCTCGAGGTCTGGCGTCGCCGCAGACACACTTGACCAATTGACGCTGGCATTGCGGGCACAGCCTGCCTCCGTCGGTGCTGTATACCGGCTGACTGTCGCGATGTCGGGGCATAGGGCACTCCTTAACGGCGAGATGAGTGAGTAGCGGCGCTCCTGCAGACGCTGCGCTCGTTTTATACTAGCACCCGAAACGGATCTGCTTGAGGGGTGAGTCAATGGGTGACGTCGGGGCGCTGGAGGCGCAGATCGCGTTTGTTGAGGACGCGGTGCAAGCACTGGATGACGCTTTGGCTGCCCAGCAGCAACACATATTGCGCCTTGAGCGGCAGATTGATCGTCTCCAGCAGCAACTTAAGGACCAGGGCGCTCGCATTGATGAGGTCGCCGCAGAGAGCGGCGAGCCTCCGCCTCCACATTACTGAGTCAGTAACAGATGTTAAGAGAATAGATCTATGAATTGGCGCGTAACCCTATTGATTTTATTCGCTTTGTTGGGCGGTTTCGCGGTGCTCATCGCGATCGTCACGCGTCCGATTGCGGCGCCGCAGCATGAGATTTTCGTCAACGGCATTGTGTTAACTATGGACGCGCAGAACCGGATCGCTGAAGCCGTGAGCGTGCGCGACGGGGTGATAGAAGCGGTAGGGGGTTCTGAGGCCATGCTGGCCATGGCCACCGATGACACGCAGGTGGTGGATTTACGGGGCAGGACGCTCATGCCCGGCTTTGTCGATGCCCATGGGCATTTCCCCGGCTCGGGGCAGACCGTATTTTCGGTTGATCTCAATAGCCCGCCTATCGGTGACGTCACCGACATCGAGCAGTTGCTGGCGCGGCTCAGTGAGTTTGCCTTAAGGCGAACAGACGGCTGGGTCGTCGGCCATGGCTATGATGACACCCTGTTGCGGGAGAAACGCCACCCGACTCGCGATGATCTGGACCGGGTTAGCCAAGACAGGCCCGTAGCAATAGTCCATGTGTCGGGCCACCTCGCGGTGGTCAACACTGCCGCACTGGCGGCATTGGGGATCGACGAGTCAACGCCTGATCCTGAAGGCGGCGTCATCGTGCGTGATCCCGCTTCGGCTGACGGACGACGGCCGAATGGCGTGCTAGAGGAGACTGCCGCCCGTGCCGTATGGGACCACACCCTCGATCTTGGGGTGATGGATGGCCTGAGAATGACGACTCAGGCGGCAAAGGAATATTTGGCGGTAGGCGTGACGACCGCCTCGGCAGGTGGCATGCCTTCAGCAGTGGCCGAACTGCTGGGGTTTTTGAGCGGCCTGAATCAGTTCTCCCAGCGCGTTGCACTGTTTCCGCTGTTTGAGGAGGTGGGCGATAGCCTGTTAAGTGGAGAGCGTTCGCTCGCCGATTTCGCCGGAGCAAGGGTTTCCGTGCCGCGGGTAAAGATCATCGCCGATGGCAGTATTCAGGGTTATACCGGTTATCTCAGCGAGCCCTATTACGTGCCATTCAAGGGTGACGCCAGTTATCGGGGTTACCCGTCGGTGTTGCGTGAGGAATTGTTCCGGCAGGTTGAGGCGCTCTACGAGAGGCGGATTCCAGTCGCCATTCACTGCAATGGCGACGCCTCAATAGACGATGGTCTTGACGCGATCGAGGCGGCGATGGCCGCCCATCCCTGGCCAGAGGCCCGGCCGCTGATTATCCACGCGCAAATGACGCGCAAGGATCAAATCGATCGCATGGCAGAGCTCGGGGTGACGCCCAGCTTTTTTTCCGCCCATACCTACTATTGGGGTGACCGTCATGCTGCCATCTTCATGGGCCCGGAGCGAGCCGCTAACATGAGCCCAGCGCGTTGGGCGCTGGACGCGGGGGTTCGCTTCAGTTCCCATCTGGACACGCCGGTGACTCCGATGCTGCCATTACAGGCGGTATGGAGTCAGGTGGAAAGAGAAAGTACGGGCGGGGTCGTGATCGGACCGGCGCAGCGCATCGGGCGCATGCCGGCGCTGCGCGCTGTGACCATTGATGCGGCCTGGCAGGTCTTCATGGAAAACGAGATTGGTTCCATTGAGCCCGGCAAGCGTGCTGATCTGGTGGTGCTCTCAGAGAACCCGCTGACGGCTCAAAATATTCGCGGCATCAAAGTCGACCGCACTGTGATTGACGGCGCCACAGTCTACGCGCGCCTATAGCGGCTCAGGGGCTATCGAACCCGAATTTCGCCCTGTCGACGCGAACGAAAATCGCCTCTGCCATCGCGGTAGTGGTCTCGCCACAGCGCATCTCCGCCCTGACCTCGGTGCGTTTGTCGTCGAGCTCTGTTGCCTCAGCGCTCACCTGAATGAGCTGATTCAGGGGTGTGGGTTTCAGATATCTGACCGAGAGTCCTCCTGTCATGCCGGGATGGCCCGTACGCACGTGGGTCATGCCCATCAGGTGATCAAGCACACCCGCTACCCAGCCGCCGTGCACGTGCCCGGGCGGTCCCTCAAAGGCCTGGCCAAATGTCACGGTACCGATGATGCGGTTTGGCTCTTCCTGCCATAGCAATTCAGGCGAGCAAGGGTGGCTTCTTCCTGCCATGGCGACGAGTTCGCCCATGACGTTATCGATGGTGCCTCGCTCGCCGCGTTTCGCCATATCCACCAGGCCGCTAACCTGCTGGGCTTGGCTCAATTCCGCCGTGAGCGCGTCAATTTTCTCTGTGAGTGTGGCGGCTAATCCCGGGTCAATGTCAGTGCTGACCAGTTTCTCGTTCAATGCGCGTGTTGCAGCGGCGAGCCGATGCCGTGCCAGCCAATAGGTTGCCTCTTGGGAACCGGGGTCATAGGGCATGGTTGCGGTATTCATTTCAGATAAGCTCCTGCTCCTGCAACGTGGCTCGCCATGCGCGAATGTCGCCAATCAGTGCTTCGGGTTGCTCCAGCGATGCGAAGTGGCCACCTGCCGCATGCTGATCGTTGAACGTGACGAGCTGTTGGTAGCGCGTTCGTGCGAGGCGTTCGGTGCACACAAACAGCTCCTTGGGAAACAACGATAGACCGATCGGTAAGGCGACAGGGCGATAATCCCCTTCGGTAAAGCTTTCCCAATAGAGTCTCGCGCTACTGCCGCCGGTGTTGGTCACCCAATAGTGGGTAACAATATCCAGCAGGACATCTCTTTCGATCGCGTTTTCCGGGTGACGGATCCCGTCCCGCACACAGTCCGTCCAGGTCGCGTATTTCTCTATGATCCAGGCCATTTGGCCTGCGGGGGAGTCAGCCAAGCCATAGGCAAGTGTTTGAGGGCGCGTGCTCTGCTGTTTAGAGTAACCCGACTCATGTTCCTGATAGTGCATGGCTGCGGCGAGTGTGGGCTGCTCGGCGGGGTCGCTACCGCTCATGGTGTGCTCATCTGGCAGGACCAGCGGTAAATTGACGTGACCGGCGAGGCAGTGAGTATCCGGGTGCAGTAACACGGCATGCGTTACCAGTGAGCCCCAGTCACCTCCCTGGGCAATGTAGCGCTCGTAGCCCAGTCGAAGCATCAGTTGATCCCATAGTCCTGCAATACGCTCCACGCCGACGCCGGAAGACGTAGGCTGACCGGAGAAGCCAAAGCCGGGCAGGCTGGGGATGACCAGATGGAAGGCGTCCTTTGCGTCACCACCGTGCTGCGAGGGGTCGCTGAGTGGTCCGATGATGTCTAAAAACTCGAGCACCGATCCGGGCCAGCCATGGGTAATCAGCAGCGGTTGCGCTTGGGTGTGGGGACTCCGGATGTGGAGGAAATGGATCTTGATCCCGTCGATTTCAGTGATGAAATTATCGTATTGATTGAGTAGCGAGGGGACGCGTTGCCAGTCGTAGTCATCGCGCCAGTAGCGGACCAGCTCCTGGCAATAACTGAGGGGCACGCCTTGCTGCCAATCTTCCACCGTCTCGGCGTCCGGGAAGCGCGTTTGCGTCAGTCGTTGAATGGCACTTTGGATTGCCGCGTCGTCAAATCGGGGTTCAAAGTGCTCGATTGTGCTATCCATCTGCTGTTCCATGCGGCGATGCGTCTGCCTAAAGTCGCCACCGACACTAACGGCTCACCTGGATGCGCTCAAGCCTTGTCGCTTAGATTTAATCCGGTGTAGGCCTCGGTCAGCCAATCAAGCAGTCGCGTTCGCTCCTCGAGCCGCTCTTGTGTACGGGGCCGCAGATGTGTGGTTCGTGGCTCACGATCAAGAAACAGTTTGCCGGTCACTCGGTCGGCCTCGCTCGCTCTGGACAGCCAGACAATCGTATCGGCGCCTTCAGCGGGTGAACGCAGCACGCGCTTTGTCACACGACGGAACCCGGGAAGCGCGGTTTGTACGCCCGGCGTATCGGCCCAGCCCGGGTGCATGCTGTTGATCACAACGTTGTGCTCCGACCATGCATCAGCCCAGAGCTCGGTCAGCACAGTGAGCGCCCGTTTGGCGCGCGCGTAGGCCACGCTGCCGTTGTATCTGTCTGGTGTCATCACCAGTTCATCGCATCGCAGTTTTTGGGTGTACATGCCGCCCGAGACCACGTTAATGACCCGGGCCGGATGGTCATGGTCTCTCAACAGAGGTAGCAGCGATTCGGTGAGTTTCCAGG
>CBFHIW010000019.1:0-40483 GCA_965656065.1 Luminiphilus sp.
CTGGTGCTGATTGGTGAAAGCCAGGATCGCGGCGCCTTCACGCGTTTTTTCCGTCATTTCGCGCCGTTAATTAAAGCTTTTGCCCTCTCTGGCTCCAGTTTGTCTGCGGCCCATGCAGATGAGCTTGTTCAGGAAGTGATGCTGAAGGTCTGGCAGAAGGCCGGCGGCTTTAACCCGGAAAAGGCGGCCGCCTCGACTTGGGTCTATACCATTGCACGTAACTGCCGGACCGACATGTTCCGGCGCCTACAAAAATTTGATACGCCATTGGCCTCTGATGACTTCGAGCTGGAAAGCGAGGAGGAGGAGTCTTTTGTGGTGTTGCACACTAGGCGCGGTGCCGAGCGGGTCCGGGAACTGATGAGCGATTTGCCGCCCGATCAGGCGCAAATACTGGGCAAGGTCTACATGGAGGGTAAATCCCACTCCGAGGCCGCAGCAGAGCTCGATTTACCGCTGGGCACTGTCAAATCACGGGTGCGCCTTGCTATCCAGAAGCTCCAAGGGCTGATGGAGGCTTAAATAGCGATGGTAATTCCTGAGAAAATCACAGTTTTATGGGTGTTGGGGAGTAAACCGTTTGCGCGTGACCCTCGTAATGTCAACGTACATGAGAGCGGTTTGGATTAAATAGCGATGGTCAAACATCACCCCCCAACAGATTTTTTGACGGAGCACGCTGCCGGCGTGCTGCCCGTCGCCCAGTCGGCCTGCGTGGCGGCCCACCTGAGTTACTGTCAGCGATGCCGTCAGGCCGTAGACAAACTCGAGGATATCGGCGGCGCGCACCTTGAGCAGCTGGATCCGCAACCCGTCGGCGATTCGGTTCTTGAGCGCGTCATGGCGCGCCTCGACGATCCGAAACCTCTGCGATATGCGCCTAGTGAGACTTCTGACACGCGGCTTCCCGGCCTGCTCGACCGCCTGATCAACGGCGACTACGCCGATCTGGTCTGGAAGCGGGTCACGCAATCCCTGAGTATCAGTTATCTCAAAACCGGCGATCCCCATCATGAGTTCGCGTTGTATCGCATCTCTGAGGGCGGTCGCATCCCCGAACATACCCATGGTGGCAGCGAGATGACGCTGGTGCTGCGCGGTGGCTTTGCCGATGAGAGCGGCGAGTACCACCCGGGTGATTTCCTCGTTCGGGAGGGGTGGGACAAGCACACCCCGGTCGCACTGGAAGGTGAAGCGTGTATCTGTCTGGCGGTGCTGGATGCGCCACTGCGATTCACTCGGTTGCGACACCGCTGGCTCAACCCGCTTCTGAAACTCCGCGCGGGCTGATCTTTCACCGACTCGTTTCCAGTGGCGCTGTAGGGCACTGCTCCTGCCAAGCGACCGCCTCAACAATCAGCCGACTGGAAATCCAATAACACCGGGATCGCGGTGATCCCAAAAAACCAGGCGAACTTCACTATGCAATTAGTCATACCCCGTGAAACCCAACCGGGAGAGAATCGCGTCTCTGCGACTCCCGAGACGGTGAAAAAGTTGGTGCGGCTCGGTGCAGAAGTAGTTGTCGAATCGGGTGCGGGCACAGGTGCCGGCATCAGCGATGCAGACTACGAAGCAGCGGGTGCCAGCATCGGTTCCGATCGGTCAGCACTACTAGGCAGTGCCGACATGGTGCTCCGGTTGCGCAAGCCCGAGATGGACGAAATCAGCCAGCTCAAATCCGGTTGCATTCACGTGTCCTACCTCGACCCGTTCAACGAGAAGGACCTGATCAAGGCCTTTGCCAGCCAGAACGTCACGGCGGTGAGTATGGAGATGATTCCTCGCTCAACCCGCAGCCAGAAAATGGACGCATTGAGCTCTCAGGCAAACCTCGCGGGCTACATGGCGGTCATGCTGGCGGCTAACAACATGCCCAGCATCATGCCGATGATGATGACGCCGGCCGGCACACTGAAGCCCGCCAAGGTCTTCATTATTGGCGCGGGTGTTGCGGGTCTTCAGGCCATTGCAACGGCCAAGCGCCTTGGCGCACGGGTTACTGCTTTTGATACGCGTCCGGTGGTGGCCGAGCAGGTCGAGTCACTGGGTGCGAAGTTCCTTGAAATCGATTTGGGCGATACCGGTCAGACGGCAGATGGCTACGCTAAGGAGCTGACCCCCGAGCAGGTTGAGATACAGCGCCAGGCGCAGAAGGCGGTGATTGCTGATTCCGATGTGGTGATTACCACGGCGCAGGTCTTTGGCCGCAAGCCGCCGGTGCTGGTCACCGCCGACATGGTCGAAGGCATGTCTCCCGGTTCCGTGATTGTTGACATGGCTGCTGAAACTGGCGGTAACGTCGAAGGTTCCGTGCCCGACGAAGTGGTCGACGTCAACGGCGTGACGATCGTGGGGACTGCCAACCTCGCTAACCTGGCGCCGCGTGATGCGACCCAGATGTACGCGAGCAACATGTTCAACCTGGTTGAGGACACCTGGGACGAGGAGTCCAAGCAGTTTGTGCTCGACCTCGAGAACGACATCCTGCCTGGCTGTGTGATTACGCACGGCGGCGCAGTTGTTCACCCCACCATTAAAGACATTATCGAGGGAGGCAACTGATATGTCCGGCGCAGAGTATTTGCTGTTTATCCTGATGTTGTCGATTTTCCTCGGCTTCGAACTGATTAATAAGGTGCCCGCCACGCTGCACACCCCGCTGATGTCGGGTGCCAACGCGATCTCGGGCATCACCGTGGTCGGTGCGGTCGCACTGGCCGGCACGGGCAACGAGAACGTGGCCATGTGGCTCGGTGTCGGTGCCGTGACCCTGGCCAGCATCAACGTTGTTGGTGGTTACATGGTGACCGACCGCATGCTCGGCTTCTTCAAGAAGAAGGAGGACTGATCATGACGACTGAATTAATGACACAACTGGGTTACGTCCTCGCGGCAGGCCTCTTTATTTTTGGCCTGAAGATGCTGGGATCGCCGGCGACAGCCCGTCGCGGCAACATGATTTCCGCCATCGGCATGCTGGTGGCAATCGTCTCGGCGCTCCTTGATCAGGGCATTGTCGACTTCACTTATATTGCCGCCGGTATGGTGGTGGGCGGTGCCATCGGTGCCATCGCCGCACGCGCGGTGGCGATGACGGCCATGCCCGAGATGGTGGCACTGTTCAACGGCTTCGGTGGCGCGGCGTCACTGCTGGTCGGCTGGGCGGCGCTTTCACCCGATTCCGGCACCTTCACGCTGGTCACCATCGTACTGTCGATTCTGATCGGTGGCGTGACCCTCACGGGTTCGCTTATCGCCTACGGCAAGCTCTCCGAGACCATCGGTAGCGGCGCGATCACCTTCTCTGGTCAGCAGATCGTTAACTCCCTCGTGGTACTGGGCATCTTCGGTGGCGCGGTGATGTTCTGCATGAACCCGACTGATCTCACCTGGCTCTACATCGTGATTGGGTTGGCGTTGGTCTTCGGCATCATGGCGGTCATCCCCATCGGTGGTGCTGACATGCCGGTTGTGATCTCACTGCTGAACTCCTACTCGGGCCTCGCGGCTTGCGCGGCAGGTTTTGCGATCAACAACAATGCGTTGATTGTGGCGGGCTCACTGGTCGGTGCGTCGGGCATCATCCTGACCCAGATCATGTGTAAGGCGATGAACCGCTCGCTCTCCAACGTGCTGTTCTCAGGCTTTGCCAGCGTCTCGAATGAGGAGACGGTGGTCGAGGGCGAGATCAAGCCGATCTCTGTTGATGACGCCTATTACGTGCTTGAGGCGGCGACCAACGTGGCGATCATCCCTGGTTATGGTATGGCGGTTGCTCAGGCGCAGCACGTGGTCAAAGAGCTCACCGAGCTCCTCGAGAACAACGGCTGTGAGGTCAACTTTGGTATTCACCCCGTAGCGGGGCGGATGCCGGGCCACATGAACGTGCTCCTCGCGGAGGCGGACGTGCCCTACGACCAGCTCCTCGAGATGGACGAGATCAACCCGCGCATGGAAACCGTCGATGTCGCGATCGTGATCGGCGCGAACGACGTGGTAAACCCCGCCGCACGCGAAGTCGAGTCCTCGCCGATCTACGGCATGCCGGTGATCAACGTGGCCGATGCGCGCACGGTGTTTGTGCTCAAGCGCTCAATGGCCTCGGGCTTTGCCGGGATCGAGAACCCGCTGTTCTATAAAGAGAACACGCGCATGCTGTTCGGCGATGCGAAAGAGAGCATCGGCGGCCTGATCCGCGAATTCAGCTGATCGCTCTATCGCTCAACGAAACCCCGCCGAGTGCGGGGTTTTTTGTGGCTGCCTAAGGGGCTTGCTCGGCCTGAAACTGAAGCCTTGCCAGACGCTGATACAGCTCACAGCGGGTCATCAGTTCATCGTGGGATCCGCTGTCTATAACCCGGCCCTCATCCATCACCACGATGCGGTCCGCGTTGATCACCGTGGAGAGGCGGTGGGCAATAATGATCGTGGTGCGCTCCTGCATGATCTCGGTGAGCGCCTGCTGCACGTGCCACTCGCTCTCGGTGTCGAGGGCACTGGTGGCCTCATCCAGTAGCAAGAGCTCAGGGTCGCTGAGAATGGCGCGGGCCAAAGCGATGCGCTGGCGTTGTCCCCCTGAGAGCCTCACACCCTGCGCGCCCAGATGACTTTGGTAGCCCTCAGGCAGTGTCTGGATAAACTCGTGGGCGTGGGCCATCTGCGCAGCGGCTTCCACTGCCGCCTGAGTTGGCTCGTTGGCGCCGTAGGCGATGTTGTAGAAGATGTCGCCGGAGAACAGCGTGGGCTGTTGTGGCACCAGTGCGATCTTCTGGCGCCAGCTATCCAGCGACATATCGCGGAGATCCGCACCGCCAAAGCGAATCTCGCCCGCAATCGGGTCGTAAAAGCGCAGCATCAGCTCGAACACCGTCGACTTGCCCGCGCCTGAGGGCCCAACGAGGGCGACTGACTCGCCGTGCGCGATCTCCAGCGTGAAGTCACTCAGGGCGGGGTGGGTCGGCCGGCTGGGATAGGCAAAGTGCACGCCCTCAAAAGCCAGCGCGGTTCTGCTGGCAGGGGTTTGGGTGCCGGTGTCGGGAATCTCGCTGGTCTCATCAAGGAGCTCCATCAAACGTTCTGCCGCACCCGCAGCGCGCTGCAGATCGCCCCAGACCTCTGACAGGGTCGCGAAGGCGGTGCCCACCATGATGGCGTAAAAAACGAAGGCGCCAAGTTCACCGCCGGTCATGCGGCCCTCGATCACATCCACGCCCCCTGACCACATCATGCCGACCATGCCGCCCATCAACAGGAAGATGGCAAAGCCCGTGAGCAGGGCGCGTTGGAAAACGCGGGAACGCGCGACCACAAAGGCCTGCTCCACATCGCGCCCAAAGGCGGTTTTTTCGGCGATCTCCCGGTTGAAGCTCTGCACCACCTTGATCGACTGAAAAATCTCCCCCGCATGGCTGCCGACTTCGGCAATCGTTTGCTGGCTTTTGTTGGAGAGTTTTCTCACGCGTCGACCGAAGATCAGAATGGGTAGAAGCGTTACCGGGACTGCCACCAGAATGACCAGGCTGAGTTTGAGGTTGGTGATGACCATGAGCGTCAGCGCGCCGGTCAGTGTGAGCGCGTTGCGCACTGCGAGGCTCACCGATGAGCCGATCAGTGTCTGCAACAGGGTAGTGTCGGTGGTGAGGCGAGACATAATCTCGCCCGAGTGGTTGCTCTCGAAATAGCTCGGCTGCATGTGCACCAGATTATTGAACACCGCACTGCGCAGATCGGCGCTCACCCGCTCCCCTAACCATGACACCAGATAGAATCGGATCATGGCGCCAATGGCCATGGCAATGCCGACCACCAGCATAAACAGAACAGCCTTATACAGCCCTGAGGGATCCGGCCCCGCGAAGCCGTCATCGATCAGGATTTTGACGCCATAGCCCAGCGTCAGTTGTGCGCCGGCCGCGAACACGAGTGCTGTACCCGCCGCCATCATCCGACCCCTATGGGGCCACAGAAAGCCGAGCAGCTGCTTGAGCGGCGCCAGCGATTTGGCGCGGGGTGGCTCCCCGCTGCGGTCGGTCGCGGTGTGATGGGGTGGCGTGTCGATCGACGATTCAGTCACAGCGGGGCTCGGTGGTGGGATGTCATGCCTATGAAGCCACAGTCTACGCGGGACGCGGCCAAAAAGATCGCAAGGCCTGCGAGGCTGATGAATGCGTCGCGTGCCGCGATTGTCGTCTTAAGCGCATGGTGCTGGGCTCAACTCGCGATAAGCTGAGCACAATCTGTTAGCGAGACGTCACGCTCCTCAAGCGGCGCGAGCAGCTTCTCACCTCGGTTGCCGTCGCCGTGGTGGACGGTCGCACGCCTTACAGCCGTTTCTCCAGTGACGGCGGGGATCAGCTCCCCGGTATCACGACCGAGGACAATGACCTTACCCAGCTGCTTTTCGAGACGGCTGCTCATTGGCGGGGAGTCAGCTGGCAGCAGGAATTGCACAGCGAGCGTGTTCGCGACCGTGCTTCTGGGCAATCCCGCAAGATGCGAGGCGGTTACATCCAGCTCGGTAGCTTCGTCAACGAATGGTGGCAGGCATGGCCCAAAGCGCTCGAAGTGGCGGGACGGCTCTCGATTGTGGACCCGGATCGCAGCCTCTCAGGGAATACCGAAAAGGAGCGGACTGTCGGGCTCAATTGGTTTTTTAATGGGCACCGCAACAAGCTGACGCTGGATTACTCCTGGCTGAACTTTGAAGATTTTGGTGACAACGCGACCCGCAATCGCCTAAGGCTGCAGTGGGAGGTGTCTTTCTAGATCCAGCCTCGTACTGAGGAGTGCACCGCAGTCGACCGCTCAGCTTTTCTTGGGGTACTCGAGGGTATTCTTGAGTTGCCGCTTTTCTTCCTCTGAGAGGTCCGGAAAGGGCATGCCCTCTCCCTGGCGCCAGACTTCCAGCTTGGCCTCTACCTCCTGAAGCTTTTCTTCGCCCGCCTGCTGAAAGTCGCGGATCTGTAGCACCTGCCCGGGGCCGGAGAAGATTGCGCCGTTTTGATGCACGATCTCAATGATGCGCAGGTTGAGATCTTCCGCAACGGCAAGGTATTCCTGATAGTCCCGGGTCAGAATACCCGCGTCGAGCCGCACCACGGCGGTGGCTGCCTCGATATCGGCGAGGCGAATGCTGATGGTGTCCTGCCGCACCATGGGGTGTGCGGCGAACAGTGCCCGGAACTCGCCGAGGATCGCGCGCAACTGATCTGGCGTCGGCATCTGCAGTTCCAGTAATTTGTAAAAGCGGATGCGGTCCCGCACCGAGAAGTTTTTTTAAAAGCCCGAAGGCGAGAATAACCGCCACCAAATACTCGAGTGGCGAGGATTGCAGGTAGGCTTTGGCGATCACCGACAGCCCGAGGTTGGCGATCACGATGCGAATCAACAGCACGTAGAGGATGAGTCTCAATGGCACACGCAGGAAGTGACTCAGTGCGTGCTGCCACGGGTTGGTGAAGCGGCCACCGAGTCTGGCGATCAGGAAACTGGCCCATCCGGTGACGAACCAGCCCCGATAACGGTGAGGAGCAGTATCGCAACCTGGAAGTTCCCCATGCCGAGAATGTAGAACTCCGGCAGGACCTGAGAGAGCCAGACATTGAAGTCGCTGTAACCCAGCTCGTCCCACATGTCGGGAATCCGCTCTACGGTCGCGTTGGATACCCGCCAGACCAGCGTTCCATTGGCCTCCTCATGCGCTGTAAATAGACGGGGATCACTTCCTCAGACAAATCTACGGCACCGAACTGCTCAAGGTCTTCTGGCAAGCCGTCATTCAGAGAGCCTTCGGGCTGGCTGCTGATCCGGCTCAGATCCAGCACGTTCTGCTGCGCAAAGACGAACAGCAGTCCGCGAGCAATATTGACAGGGGGTACGTCTTCGAGGGCTTCAGGCACGTAGCGCAGGTCGAGATAGAGCGCAGCAGCTTCAGGATCGATCCCCCACCCGAAAAGCGCTGTAGAGCGCGACCAGTGCCTGCTGCGGTGTTTGCGCTTGCCCCGGCTGAAACCCCGACAGCACGGTGGCTTCATAGGTCTTGTTGAGTTCTTGGGAGCGCGCGAGCAGCTCGGCAGCGGTCAGGTCACGCTGTTCCTCGATCTTTGCGCTGGCGGCAATGACCGACTTGCCGGTGTCAACATCCGCCCAAGTGCTGGTAGATGCTACCCACCCCAGTAAAAACGCCAGCGTCAGTTTCATGCTTAGTGTCTGCCACCGCATGCCCAGTCCTCCAAAGAAGCGTTCACTCTTCGCTCACCCTTTGGTCGTTGGGTTCCAGTAGTCTGCCGAAAAACACGCCTAGCTCAAAGAGTAGCCACATAGGGATCGCCAGCAGTGATTGTGAAATCACGTCAGGTGGTGTCAGCAGCATGCCGAAAACAAAGCAGCCAACGATGATGTAAGGGCGCTTTTTGGCGAGCGCTTCAGGGCTGGTGACGCCGGTCCAGATCAAGATCACCGCGGCAATGGGCATCTCAAAAGCGATACCGAAGGCCAAAAACAGTTTCAGTACGAAATCGAGGTAGCTGTTGATGTCGGTCATCACCTGCACGTTCTCGGGGCCGACGCTGGTGAAAAAGGCAAAGATCAGCGGAAAGACCACGAAGTAGGCGAAAGCTGCCCCCGCGTAAAACAGCAGCACGCTGGAGGCGAGCAGCGGCATCGCGATGCGCTTTTCCTTCTGGTACAGCCCCGGCGCCACGAACCCCCAGATCTGATACAGAATCACGGGTATCGCCATGAAGATGGCGAGCACCAGGCTGAGTTTGAAGGGGGTCAGGAAAGGCGACGCCACGCCGGTGGCGATCATGGTCGAGCCCTCGGGCATTAGCTCTCGTAGCGGCGCTGATACAAAGCCATAAATTTCATTGGCGAACGGAAACAGGATGATGAACCCGATCAATACGGCCAGCACCGCCCGCAACAGCCGGTCACGCAGCTCCGTCAGATGCGCCACCAGCGACATCGGGGGGTCGTCGTGTTCGGTCTGCTCGGTCATGCGGTTTTTGACGGAGTGTCGCCACTCTCGTCAGAGTCAGCTTCAGCCGACGCAGCAGCGGTTGGTGGGGTTGCAGATGATGAGGCTGAAGGCGGCGAGGGTGCGGAATTACTTGTCTTTGACGCGCCTTGCAGCGAGTCGCTGGCCTCATTGCCGAGGGCTTGAATCTCTTGTTCAACCGATTGGGTGGTGTCGCGTACCTGCTGCTCAAGTCGCTGCGACTCGGCCTTGAGCTTTTGCAAGATTTCGTCGTTGTGTAGCTCGCGTCGGACCTCGGTGCGGATCTGATCGAAGCTGCGTCGAAATCGATTCACCCAGGCCAATACGGTGCGGACCGCGCCGGGCAACTGCTCGGGACCCACCACCAACAGGCCCACGACGCCGATCAGCAGGAGCTCGGCAAAGCCAATGTCAAACACGTTGAACTGCCCTGTTTAGGTCGCGGGTTTGTCGGTGTCGCTCTCGTCTTGCGAGGCGGTGTTGCCCCCGACACTGTCGCCCTCGGCTTCGTCTTTACTCATGCTGTTACGAAAGCCTTTGATAGCGCTACCCAGATCGCTGCCAATGTTGCGCAGGCGCGACGTGCCGAAAAGCATGACGACAATCGCCAGAATGATCAGGAGCTGCCAGATGCTGATTCCGCCCAGGCCCATAGTTCCTCTCCTTGTCTTTAAGCGTCTTCCGAGGCCGCATTATGGCCTTTTCGGGCGGCTTTTTCTGCCAACCCCGACAGCCCCATGCGCGCGTCGAGTACCTTGAGGACATCGGTATGGTCGAGGTCCAAGTGAGCGAGCATCACCATGGTGTGAAACCAGAGATCGGCTACTTCATTCACCAACGGCTCCGGGTCACCGTTCTCCTTAGCATCCTTGGCCGCCAGGATCACCTCGGTGGCTTCTTCACCGACTTTTTCGAGGATCTTGTTGAGGCCTTCAGCGTTCAGTGCGGCGACATAGGAGCTGTCAGGAGACGCGGTTTTTCGTTCCAGCAGCACTTTATCGAGCGCCGTCAGTAAGTCATCCATTCAGTGATCCTCGCTGAGCCGCCAGCTACCGTCTTCAGGGTGGTAAAAAAAGCAGGTGCGCCTGCCTGTGTGGCAGGCACCTGCACCCTGCTGCTTGACCTGCAGAAGCAGGGTGTCGCCGTCACAGTCCAGGCAGGCACTCACCAGATCCTGAGTATTCCCGGACGTCGCGCCCTTGCGCCACAGCGACTGTCTAGAGCGAGACCAATAGGTGACCTCGCCACTCGACAGCGTCTGCTCCAGTGCCTCGGCGTTCATCCACGCCAACATCAGGACCTCGCCGGTGTCGGCGTCCTGGGCAATCGCCGCGATCAATCCCTGCTCATTCCAATTGGGAGAGAGGGTGTCGGGCGCGGTTGAGGTGATGTCCGTCATGGCGCCAGTATGCCAGACGCGTCTCGCAGCCGTTACCGGTGGCGAATGAGGAGCGCGCCGAACAGGCAGCCACCACCGAGGATTAGCCATCCGGTGCCGCTTCCCGCGATCCCGAGCCCGAGCGCCAGTGCGCCCACCGTGGCCAGTGGCAGCAACTGAGATGCCCGCGCAGGTGGGCGTTGCTCCGCCCGGGGTGTCTGCCGGAGTCGATTCAGGATCAGGTCAGGGAGCAGGGGTAATGTCTCAAGTAGTGCGGGCGCATCTCGCTGTAGCCGCTGACTGACGTTTTGTAGCGAATAGCGGTCTGAGACCCACTGCTCGAGAAACGGTTTAGCGGTGTCCCACAGGTTGAGCTCGGGATAGAGCTGACGGCCGAGCCCCTCAATGTTCAGCAGGGTTTTTTGCAGCAATACCAATTGCGGCTGCACCTGCATATCGAACTGGCCCGCGGTGCGGAACAGGGAGACCAGCATGTGACCGAAGGATATGTCGGACAGCGGCCGCTCAAAAACCGGTTCACAGAGGGTTCTCAGTGCTGACTCGAACTCTGCGATCGGCGTGTCGGGCGGCACCCAGCCACATTCAACGTGCAGCTTGGCGCAGAGCCGGTAGTCCTGCTGGAAAATGGCCAGCAGGTTGCGCGCAAGGTAATACAGATCCTGCTCATCGATCTGGCCGACGATGGCACAATCGACCGCTATGTAGCGCGGGTCGTCAGGCTTGGTGCAGTCGACAAAGATGTTGCCCGGATGCATGTCGGCATGAAAGAAACTGTCGCGGAACACCTGCGTAAAGAAAATCTCCACGCCCCGCTCGGCGAGTAGCTTAATATCCACCTGCTTGCTTTGCAGGGTCTCGATATCGCTCACGGGCACGCCATAAATCCGCTCGCTTACCATGACCTGCTCGCAGGTCAGCGGCCAGTGCACTTCAGGCACGTACACGAGATCTCCTGACTTGAAGTGCCGCCGGAGCTGCGAGGCGTTGGCGGCTTCGCGCTGCAGGTCCAGTTCGCCGTGGATGATGCGATCGTACTCTGCAACGACTTCTACAGGCTTCAAGCGACGTCCATTCCGCGACCAGCGGGCCAATAGTCTCGCCACGTGTCGGAGAAGCCTGAGATCCTGATCAATGGTTTTCGCGATGCCCGGCCGCAGCACCTTGACTACCACATCACTGCCATCGAGCAATCGCGCGCCGTGCACCTGCGCCACCGATGCCGCGGCCAGCGGGTTGGCATCAAACTCGGCAAAGCATTCGTTCAGCGGCTTGCCCAGGGCGCCCTCGATCCGTTGGATTGCCTCTTTTGCCGGGAAGGGCGCCACCTGATCCTGAAGAAGGGCCAGCTCATCGGCGATGTCGTGGGGGAGCAGGTCGCGCCGGGTCGAGAGCAACTGACCAAATTTGACGAATACGGGGCCGAGATCTTCCAGCGCCCGACGCAGGCGTTCACCCCGCGGCGTCGTGGCGGGGACCGGGAGCACGGGGAACACGCGCAGTAACAGTGAAAACAGTCGGGGACGCTGATGCGCGGGGAGCAACTGATCGAGCCGATAGCGCGCGACGGCGCGATAGAGGGCAACCACGCGACTCATTGTGATGTCCCGCGGGCGGCGGCTTTTGCCAGCAGCTTCTCGACCTGGCTTTGGGCCCGCTCAACCCGCATCGCGACGGACTGTACCGCGTCATAGAAGTGCTCAAGTTCTGCCTTCGGCGGGGTGAGTCTGCCTTCCTCCAACAGGTACTCAGAGACCTGCCGCTTGAGACTGGCGCGGGCGCCCTCGCTCCAGCGGAAAAATCGGCGAAGCCCCTCGGCGATTTGATGGCCCGCCACATCTCCCAGGAGCTCCACCAAGGGCGCCTCCCAATCGATCTCCATGCGAGCGATCACCTGTTGCAGGGTAATCAGGCTGGCGCTGCTGCCCTCGAGTTCGATGCCGCTGTTGATCAGGCTGGCTGCGGGGTCCTCGGAGGTGGCCAGCGCGGCAAAGTCCTCGAGCGTGCCGCGGACGAAGGCGTCGGTGTCCCGCTCGTAGTGAGCCATCAGTCTGACCTCGGTACCCGTGACCATCTCGATATAAACGGTGAGATCGAGGGTGGTGATCTCTATCCCCAGCAGCGTGCCACTGACAGCATCGAGTTCCTGATGCGAGTGGGGCGCCAGCGCAATGGCCTGATTCAGAGCCTGTTCAGCGCCCGCCAGTGCCGCACTGAGCAACGCCGGGTCGTGCTGTGTCACGGTTTAAAGCCCTGATGTAGCGCGACAATACCGCCGGTCATGTTGTGGTAGCGACATTCGCCGAAACCGGCGTCCTCCATCATGCCCAGCAGGGTTTCCTGATCGGGGTGTTTGCGGATCGACTCTGCAAGATAGCGATAGCTGTCGGCATCCTGCGCGATAAGACGACCCATTGCCGGCAAGATCTGGAACGAGTACTGGTCGTACACCTTTCCCAGAAGCGGCGAGGTGGGTTTGGAGAATTCGAGCACCAGCAAGCGACCGCCCGGGCGCAGTACCCGGAGCATGGAGCGCAACGCCAACGCTTTATCGGTGACGTTGCGCAGTCCAAAGGCGATGGTGATGCAGTCCACGCTGTTGTCTTTGAAAGGGAGCGCCTGTGCGTCGGCTTGCACGACCTCAATGTTGCCCGTCGTCCCTTTATCGATGAGCCGATCGCGACCCACTTCGAGCATGGCGGCGTTGATATCCGCAAGAATCACTTTACCCTCGGGCCCGACCAGGCGGGAGAATCGGGCGGCGAGATCGCCGGTGCCACCAGCGATATCGAGGATGGTCTGCCCGGGGCGCGCAGCGCTGAGCTCGATCGTGAACCGCTTCCACAGGCGATGAACCCCACCGGACATCAGGTCGTTCATCAGGTCGTAGCGGCTGGCCACCGAGTCAAAGACGCCGCGCACCATCCCTGCTTTGGCTTCCCGATCGACTCGGGTGAAGCCAAAATCCGTGGTGTCGTCGTCGCGATCCGCGTTGCTGGTCGCCTCGTCATTCATTAGTTGCATTCCGCAGTCACGCCGGTCGTGTTCCGGCGGGCTGGCAAGTGTACCTGAGCGGGCGGTTTGTGTTCAGAGGGCGTGTTCAGTGGCCTCAGGGGTCGAAATGCAGCACCTGAACTTCGGGGTCGCGAGATTTACCGGCCGCAGACAGTTGCTGCAGATACTGCTGCCAATAGTGGTCCTGCCGTTCCGCCAGATCGCGCAGGTAGCGCCAGCTGTAGAGCCCCGAGTCGTGGCCGTCATCGAAGGTGATCTGCACAGCATAGTGTCCAACGGGCTCAATGCCGGCAATGGCAACCGAGGATTTGCCGGTTTGCAGGACTTCCTGTCCCGGGCCGTGACCTCTGACCTCTGCTGAGGGTGAGAAGACCCGCAGAAATTCGGCACTCAGCTGGTAGTCAGCACCATCTGAAAAAGTCAGCGCTAGACGACGCTTGCTACGCGAGTAGTGAAGATGGGTGACCTGGTGTGGATCCGCCATGCTCAAGGTGACTCGCGTTTGAGCAACAGGGAGTCCATGTCAGCCTGTGCGGTGAGAGACCGTGCGCGCGCCATCTCGGAGCGGCTCTCGAAGGGACCGAGATAGACCCGGTACCAGCGTCCGTTGTCACCGTCGCCCGGCTCCACGGTGGCTTCAAGACCCAGCAGCGCCAGCTCGCCTCGGCGGCGATCGGCATCGGCTTGGTCACGGAACGACCCGACCTGCAATAAATACTGCGCGCTGCTCGCGTTGCCCGACTGTAGATCAGCGGGTTCGATATCGGGATTCAGGTCCAGCTCTTGATTGGGCAGCACCGTATAGAAATCGAATCGCGGACCCACCGTGACCTCGAGCGCCGGCGGTGCCGCAGGCGGCATGTCGGCAACCGCCTCGTCCGATTCCAGCGCATTGAGGAGCCCCAGACAGCCGAGCCCTCCGGCGACACAGCCCACAACGAAACCCTGCAGATGCGCGCGGTTCAGGGTAGGTGGGGCGCTGCTAGCCTGATCGCTTGCCTTGCGGGTGGCCGATGCTTTACGCGCGGGTTTGGCGGGGCTCCCTGCCATCACATCGCATCCGGCGCAGACACACCGAGTAACCCGAGACCGCTGGCGATCACCTGTTGCGTTGCCGCCACCAAAGCCAATCTGGCGGTCATGGTCTCGGCGGTACCTTCCAGCACCTTGTGCGCGTTGTAGAAACTGTGGAAGTCGGCGGCCAGATCGCGCAGATAGTTTGCGACATCGTGGGGCTCGAGGCGCTCGGCCGCTGTGGCCACGACCTCGGGGAAGCGCCCCAGCGTGACGGCCAGTGCCAGTGTTTCGGCCTCATTCAAGCAGCCAAGGTGCGCCAAACCCTCACTCACCGCCAAGCCAGAATCCGTCTCGTGAGCCTTCCGCAGCACGCTGGCGCATCGCGCATGGGCGTATTGAATGTAGTAGACGGGGTTCTCGTTACTGCGCGCCAGCGCCAGGTCCACATCGAAGGTCAGTTGCGAAGTGGGCGCTCTCGCGACCAGAAAATATCGGGTGGCGTCGCAGCCGACCCAGTCGATCAAATCGCGGAGCGTGACGTAGCTGCCCGCGCGCTTGGAGAGTTTCACCTCTGCGCCCTCGCGCATGACAGTCACCATTTGATGGAGCACATACTCCGGCCAGCCTTCCGGTATGCCCACATCGAGGCCTTGTAGCCCCGCTCTGACGCGGGTGATGGTGCTGTGGTGATCTGCACCCTGTTCGTTGATCACACGCTCGTAGCCGCGCTGCCATTTATTGTGGTGATAAGCGACATCGGGGACGAAGTACGTATAGCCGCCCTCACTTTTGCGCATCACGCGATCTTTGTCATCGCCGAAGTCAGTGGTGCGCAACCAGAGAGCGTCCTGCTCTTCATAGGTATGGCCGGCACGTTGCAGGGTCTCGACAGTCTCCTCGACGGCACCGCTGTCATAGAGTGATGACTCCAGAAAATACTCATCGAAGATCACCTGAAAGGCTTTCAGGTCCTGATCTTGCTCGCGCCGTAGGCAGGCCACTGCGAATTCCCGGATAGCGTCGAGATCCCCTGGATCGCGGCCGCCTGTGATTTCACGATCAGCGGCCTGCACCGTTTCGCCCGACAGATACGCGCTGGCCACATCCTCAATATAGCTACCCTGATAGCCGTCGGCGGGCCAGTCGGGGTGATCGGGGTCTTTACCCAGTGCGCGGGCCTGCACTGACAGCGCCAGATTATTGATCTGCTGGCCGGCGTCGTTGTAGTAGAACTCGCGTTGTACGGACCAGCCCGTGGCTTCCAGCAATCTGCCCAGCGAGTCGCCAATGGCTGCGCCCCGACCGTGACCCACGTGGAGGGGGCCTGTTGGATTGGCGGACACGAATTCCACCTGCACCCGCCGCCCGCCGCCGGTATCTGTGCGCCCGTATGCCGCGCCGCTCTCAAGAATGGTGCGAACGACCTCGGTGTGGTGGCCGGCGTTGATAAAAAAGTTAATAAAGCCGGGGCCGGCGATATCGCAGCGGTCAACCAATGCGTTGTCAGGTAGCGCCGCGATCAGCTTTGCGGCGAGCTCTCTGGGCGCCATGCCCGCGCGCTTGGCCAGCACCATGGCAATGTTGCAAGACAGATCTCCATGACTCGGATCCTTCGGGCGATCGATCTGGGGTGCCGACTCGGGCACCTCAGCCAGCACGCCATCTGATACGAGTTGTTCTAGCGCCTCGCTAATGAGCGCAGCCAGTTCGGGTTTCATGATCATCCTGTCAGGTAGGTCTTCGCAGCAAACAACACAGACTGGGTGGCTATTATCTCTAACCGGCGGGTATCGCTCCAGCGGAGGAAGTCACAAGCTTTCGTAAGGGTCGATGTCCACCGACCAGCTCAGACGGTGAGAGTGTCGGGCGGTCTCCGCCGCGGTAACCAAATCCGCCATGACTTTTGCCAGTATTGACCGATTCTTTGCCGAGATGACCAGTTGTGAGCGATAGCGATTTTTCCGTCGTGCCATCGCGGCGGACAGTGGGCCGATGATCTGCGCGCCCCGGGGCGCAGTGACACCGGTTCTGATCTGGGAGAGGAAGCCCAGCCCCTCCTGGCGGTCCTGACTGTCGCAGCGAATGACGCCAAGCGCGCCGTGGGGCGGCAGGCCTGCCTGATTGCGCTGACTGAGCAGGGCCGGCAACGCCGCGTGATAAGGCTTGTCGAGCTGCTGCATCAACGGGTGGTTGGGATGTCGCGTTTGAATCAGCACCTCACCCGGGGTCCCGTCGCGCCCCGCACGGCCACCCACCTGTGTGAGTAACTGTAATAGCCGCTCTTCACCGCGAAAATCAGGGCTGAACAATAGCGCGTCAGCATCGACAACCGCCACTAATGTCACATGGGGGAAGTGATGACCCTTACTCAGCATCTGCGTGCCGATCATCAGTACCGGGTCTCCACTCGCCAGCTGCTCAATCAGGTCAGGCATTGCCTGGCGGCTGGTCATGGTGTCGCTGTCGACGCGAATCACTGGGAAATCGGCAAAGCGCTCGGCGAGAAAGGTTTCGGTCTGTTGGGTGCCGACTCCGGTACCGACCAGTCGACGACTCTGGCATCGGGGGCACTGGTGGGGTAGTGCTGAGCGCCGCCCGCAGTGATGGCAATGCAGTCCCGGCGGTGTCTTGTGCAGCGTCATGCGCGCATCGCAGTCAGCACAGTCACTGCTCCAGCCACAATCGTGGCAGAGCAGGGCGTTGGCGAAACCGCGGCGGTTGAGAAATACCAGCACCTGATGACGCTGGCCTAGCGCCGCCTCGATTTTATTCAGCAGTTCCGGCGACAGTCCCGCAGACAGCTCAAGTCCGGAGATATCAATCTGCCGCAGTGCGGGCAGCGTTCCCTTGCCCGCCCTGTGGGTCAGCGAATGGCGCTGGAAACGCCCCAGCTCGGCGTTATGCCAACTCTCTAAGCTGGGCGTGGCGCTGCCGAGCACGACGGGGCACTGCTCCAGCTGTGCGCGCTTTATCGCCACATCGCGTGCCGAATATCTGAAGCCATCTTGCTGCACATACGCCGCGTCATGCTCCTCGTCGACAATGATCAGCCCGGGCTTCAGTAAAGGGACAAAAACAGAGGAGCGGGTGCCGAGAATGACCGCGGCGTGACCTCTGCGGGCAGCCGCCCAGGCGCGGTCGCGCTCTGCATCACCCATCCCCGAGTGCAGTGCAATCACCGGTGCGGCGAACCGCGCCTCGAATCGCGCCAGTGTTTGCGGCGTCAGCGCGATCTCGGGCAGCAGTACCAGTGCCTGCTGGCCCCGGCTGAGACAGTCGGCAACACTCTGCAGGTAGACCTCTGTTTTACCGCTACCGGTCACGCCGTAAAGCAAATGTACCGAAAAGGCCCCTGCCGCGGCCACGATCTGATCGATCGCGGACTGTTGCTCCGCATTGGCGGGCAGTCGTGGAGAACGGCTTTGCCACGCTGCCTCGGTGGCGAGCTCACAGTCCTCGACCAGCGCATGGTTCTTGAGCGCCCTCATCACAGCAGGGCTGAAACCCTCGGCTTTGAGTTCGGCCAGGCGCAGGGGGCCCGACTTCAGTCGTGAAACCAGCGCCGCCTGTTTGGGTGCGCGATGAGGGGCGCCATCCGGCAGGCCCTGACCCCGAGCGGTCAGTCTGATCCCTGTCTCGGTCAGCGCGCGTTCGGGTTGGCCGCGACGCTCTGAAGGGGACAGGCCCAAAGGCAACACCTCGCCCAGAGGGTGCTGATAGTAGTCAGCAGCCCAGCAAAGCAATGCTCGCTGGGTGTCGGTATAGAGCGGCCGCCCGTCCAGCAGCGCGGAGGCAGCTTTAAGCTTCGCCGGCTCTACCGAGGATTCCGCAGTCATTGAGAGAATCACAGCGGTGACACTGCGTTTACCGAAAGGGACAGTGACCCGCGCACCGGGCTTGGCGGCATCGTGGCAACCCTCAGACGGGAGGTAGTCAAAAGTCCGCCGCAATGGGGAGGGGACCGCGCAGCGCCAGATCGCGGGTTCGACGGGGGTTTTCGCGGTTTTTTGGCTCAAGGTCTGCTCGGCGCGCTGGCTTACCGGCCCAGTGTACTAAAGCCCGGGAGCGGGCGTATTCCGTGTTGCTATCGGGGCGGGCTCTGGTATGATCCGCGCTCTTTTTCGCATGACAGATGCTGACGGAGGTCGTCATGAAAGCAGATATTCACCCTCAGTACGGCGACATCACTGCGCGCTGCAGCTGTGGCAACGAGATCAAGACCCGCTCAACGCTGGGCGAGGACATCTCACTCGACGTATGTAGTCAGTGCCATCCGTTTTACACGGGTAAGCAGAAAATTGTCGATACCGGCGGTCGTGTTGACCGGTTCAACAAGCGCTTTGGTGGCCGCAGTCTCAAGAAGTGATTCAGTTTTGCTGAAAAAACGCCGGCATATGCCGGCGTTTTTTTTGCCTCAAAAAATCTGCTCGAGGTTTTCCGTGTCGATAGCGCCACCTGAGTTGGTGTCCCAGTCCGGAAGAGATTCCTCGAGAAAGTACTCCATCACGCTGCCCTCGGGTTGGCCCCGCACCCGCAGGCCGGACTCCCGGTCGACACGAAGGCGGACAATGCCGGGCGGCATAGGGGGTGCCGGTTGCGCAGGAGGCAGTGCCTGGCGCATGTAGTCGATCCAGATAGGCAATGCGGCGGTGCCGCCAAACTCGCGGCGCCCGAGGGGGCCGTAGTCGTCAAAGCCTACCCAGGCCGTTGTGATCAGGTCACGGTTGAACCCCGAAAACCACGCATCCCGGGGGCCATTGGTGGTACCTGTCTTGCCGGAGATGTCCTGTCGGTCGAGTACCCGCGCGCGACGGCCGGTACCGCGCTGAATGGCATCGTTGAGAAAGGAGGAAATGATGAAGGCGACCCGGGGGTCCATGACCCGGTCGGCCGCGCGTACCTCGGGCACTGCCGTGCCCAAGATATCTTCCATCCGCATTTCTTCGGGCTCGCTTCCCTCGGCATAGGCGCACTCGGCACAGGCCACCAGCGGGTCGGCGGCGTAAACGATCTCGCCTTTCGCGTTTTCAATGCGCTCAATCAGCCAGGGCTCTACTTTGAAGCCCTCATTGGCCAAGATGGCATAGCCGGTTGCGATCTCGAGCGGGGTATAGGTATGGGTGCCGAGGGCCAGTGTCAGATTGGCCTGTATGCCCTCGGTATCAAACCCCAGGCCCTCTACGTAGCGTATAAAGGGCCGCACGCCGACGCGCTGCAACACTCTGATCGAGACCAGATTGCGCGAGAAGGTCAGTGCTTCGCGAAGCCGGGTCGGACCGTAAAATTTTCCGCTGTCATTTTCCGGTCGCCAGATTTCTGCGGCCGAGAGGTTATCGAGCACCACCGGCGCATCGTTAATGACCGTCGAGGGCGTAATCCCTGCCTCCAACGCGCTGGCATACAGAAACGGTTTGAAGTTTGAGCCGGGCTGGCGTTTTGCCTGCGTCGCGCGGTTGAATTTGGACAACTCGAAGCCCATGCCGCCGACCAATGCGCGGATGGCGCCATGCTTGGGATCGAGTGAAACCAAAGCAGATTGCGCCTTGGGTACCTGCGTGAGCCGCCACCCCTCATCCGTCTCGCGAATGCGAATCAAATCGCCGGGCGCAAGCAATGCCGACGGGGTTTTCTCCGGCGCTGCCGTTTGATTCACCGACCGGTACTGGCGCACTGTCTCAAGATCCCCTTCCCATAACAGAGTGATCGCTTTCCCGGACTTGAGCAGCACCGACACGGCCTCGTCCCCGACCGCGGTGACGATGCCCGGGGGCAGCTTGGCGATGGTGGGCATGTCGCGCAGCGCTTCTTGCCAGCGCCCGAGGGTTTCCTCAGGTGTCTCACCCTCGCGTGGTGCAAGGCGTCGCTCCGGCCCCCGCCAGCCGTGCCGCCAGTCGTAGGTTCTCAGCCCGCTGAGCAGCGCGTCGTGGGCGGCCTGCTGCAATTTGGCCTCAACCGTGGTGTAGACCACATAGCCGTCGTTGTAAGCGGCATTGCCAAAGCGCTCGACCATTTCACGACGGACCATCTCGGCGATGTAATCGGCGTCGACCTCGACAACCTGGCCATAAAAAGCCGCGGTGACGGGGGTATTTTGTGCAGCGAGTTGCTCAGCTTCATTGATCATGCCGAGGTTTGCCATCCGACCCAGAATCCAGTCCCGGCGGATCTTGCCTTTTTCAGGATTGCTCAGCGGGTTGTTGCGCGACGGCGCTTTCGGCACACCGGCCAGCATCGCGTGCTGTGCAAGCGTGAGTTCTGCGAGAGGCTTTCCGTAGTAGGTTTCGGCCGCGGCCTCAAAGCCATAGGCGCGATGACCAAGGAAAACCCGGTTGACGTACAGCTCAAATATTTCTTCTTTGCTGAGTCGGGCCTCGATCTGAAACGCCAACAGGATTTCAGTGAACTTTCTGAGGAAGGTCTGATCCAGCGTCAGAAAATAGTTTCTCGCCACCTGCATCGTCAAGGTCGAGCCGCCGCTGCCTTTTTTGCCGGTGAGTAATAGCTCCGAGACCGCTCTCATCAGGCTCAGCGGTTCGATGCCGCCGTGTTCGAAAAAGCCGTCGTCCTCTGCAGCCAACAGTGCATCGATGAAGCTTTGCGGGATCTGCTCGAATTGCAGTGGCTTTCGCTTTTGTTCCCCGAACTGCCCGATGAGTGCGCCATCACGGCTGAGCACGCGCATGGGAGTTCGCAAGGTGATGTTGCGGAGCGCACTTTCCTCTGGAAGGCTTGGGCTGAGATAAAGGTACAGCCCTGCCAGCCACCAGATGGCCGCGCAGGCAATCAGCGCGCTATATCGCATCACGTTTCTGGCTTTTGGCACCCTTGGGCTCTCCGGCGTGGCATCTTTCGGTTGGCGGCATCCGGGTTATCCGGGAAGTGCGCCAACCATCACGCGATTTAGACACGCAAACATAGCAAGGCTTGTGCGGAGATTTCACACAATTGCGGGTGTTAAGTGACCTTTTACCGACTTTGGCAGGCCATAACCAAAGGTGCCCATCGTAGTATTGAGTGCTGGAAAACTTGGGGCCCTTCCGGGGGACGTCGACACACGCAAAGGAATGACAAGTGTTGAGGGGATTTGGCACTGCCAAGACATCACAGTTGCTCGGCATCGACATCAGTTCGACCACCGTCAAGCTGTTGGAGCTGAGCCGCAACGGCGACCGGTATCGCGTTGAGAGTTACGCGGTAGCGCCGCTGCCTGCCGACGCTGTGGTGGAGAAGAACGTCAATCAAATCGACGTCGTTGGCAGTTTGATTAGTGATCTCGTCACCCGTTCGAAAACCCGGGCCAAGCAGGCCGCTGCTGCGGTTTCCGGGTCGGCGGTCATTATCAAGACCATTGCCATGCCCGCCGGACTGTCAGAGGAAGACCTTGAGGCGCAGCTGACCGTCGAGGCGGATCAATACATTCCCTACCCTCTGGGAGAGGTGGCCCTCGATTTTGAAGAGCTCGGTCCCGTCGAGGGTCGCGATGACCAGGTCGATGTGCTGCTGGCCGCCTGTCGACAGGAGACGATTGAGTCGCGCGTCGATGCGTTGGAAGTGGCTGAGCTGACACCGGCAATTATCGACGTTGAGGTCTTCGCCATGGAGCGTGCGCTGGCGCTGCTGCGATCCCAGTTGCCCGTGCGGGCACCGGAGACGATCGCGATGGTCGATATCGGTGCGAGCATGACGACCCTGTCTGTCTTTGCGGGCGGAGAGAGTGTTTACACCCGGGAGCAGCTCTTTGGCGGTAAGCAGCTCACTGATGAAATCATGAATCGTTACGACCTTTCCTTTGAAGAGGCCGGGCGCGCCAAAAAGCAGGGCGGCCTGCCCGATGATTACGAGCGCGAAGTGCTGGAGCCTTTCCGTGAAGCGGTGGTTCAGCAGGTCAGCCGCTCGCTGCAGTTTTTCTTCTCCTCCAGTGAATACGCCGAGTTGGATTGCGTTGTGTTGTGTGGTGGCGTGGCCGCTATTGGCGGGCTGGCAGAGATCATTGAGGAGCGCCTGAGCACGCCGACCATCGTGGCCAATCCTTTTGCCGATATGTCGGTCGGTCCTAGGGTGAATGCCCAGGCGCTGGCTAAAGACGCGCCCGCCATGATGGTGGCCTGCGGCCTTGCCATGCGGGGTGTCCGCTAATGGCCAACATTAATCTGCTGCCCTGGCGTGAAGCGCGCAGGCAGGAGCGTAAAAAGCAGTTCTTGATCGGCTTGGGCGCGACGCTGGCCGGTGCGGCGCTATCCGTGTTGCTTTGGGACTTGACGGTGACCAGCCAGATTGACTACCAGCAGTCGCGCAACCAATACCTCCACACCCAGATTGCCGTGCTCGATCAAGAAGTGGCGGAGATCCGGGATTTGCAGCGCAAGCGCAACCAGTTGATCGAGCGGATGCGGGTGATTCAGGCGCTTCAGGGTAATCGCCCGGTGATTGTCAGGCTGCTGGATCAGCTGGTCAGAACCGTGCCCGACGGGGTGTTCTATACCTCACTGGAAACCAGAGCGAATGTGGTGTCGATAGAGGGTGTCGCCGAGTCCAACAACCGCGTGTCGAGCTTGATGCGCAGACTCGATGGGTCGGACTGGTTGGAAAATCCTAATCTCGATGCCGTGGAGGCGGCGCCAGACTACGGCGATCAGGCGACCACTTTTAAGCTGACGGTGAATCTGCAGTTGCCGGAGGAAGAGGAGGCGCTGTCGTTATGAATCTCTCCGACCAACTCAAGGCGCTGAACGATTTTGATATCGCTGATCTGGACATGGAGAACATCGGTAGCTGGCCGTTGCTGCTTAAAGGCATCGTGCTGGCTTTGCTGTATGTCGTGATACTGGTCGCCGGCTTTTACTTACACGTGGACGATCTCAAGGTTCGGTTGAAGGGTGCAGAGAAGGAAGAGCAGACCCTGCGGCAGGATTTCAAAAAGAAGGCCTTTGAGGCCGCCAATCTCGAGGCCTACAAAGCACAGCTGGTAGAGATGGAGCAGCGCTTCGGTACGTTGGTCGCGCAGCTACCTTCCGAGACCGAGGTGCCGGGACTGCTGGAAGACATCACCGATAAAGGTGAGCTGAATGGCCTGAGCATTCAGCGCATTGATTTACTGGATGAGCAAGCACAAACCTTTTACATCGAGCTGCCCATTGCCATTGAGGCGGTGGGCTCTTATCACGATTTGGGTGCATTTATATCGGGCATGGCAAGTTTGCCTCGTATCGTGACACTCCACGATTTTGACATTGCTATCGATGCTGACACGGCGCCGATGCTTGAGATGAGCATTTTGGCCAAGACCTATCGTTACCGGGAGGAAGACGATGGGCTTTGACACAATGAGGACAGTGCGACGCGCGCTGACCCTGCTGGTGGTGTTGGCGGGGCTGGTATCGTGTGGGGACAGCGGTTTCAGTGACCTCGACGCCTTCATGGCGGAGCAGCGTGCTCGCCCCGGCGGTGTGATCGAGCCGATCCCCACGTTCAAGGCCTATGAGGCATTTGCCTATGCCGCCACCACGTTGCGTAGCCCGTTTGATCGCCCGGTGGATATCAGGCAGTTGGCGGCACGATCGTCTCGCGCCGCATTGCGCCCGGACACAAATCGCTCGAAAGAGTATTTGGAGCGTTTCACGCTGGACTCATTGATGATGGTGGGCTCGCTGAAGCGCGCCGGAGAGGATTGGACGCTGATCAAGGACCCGGACGGCGGTATTCACCGCGTGCAAGTCGGCAATTTTCTGGGGCGGGATCACGGTAGGATCGTAGAAATGGGCGATACTTTTGTCGCCATTGTCGAAATCGTCCCGGATGGAACCGCGGACGGCTGGGTAGAGCGACCCAGAACCATTGAGCTCTCAGGGATGTGAGCGAGGGAGACCAAGGCATGACGAGAGCGAACCCTAACAGGCGCATTGACGCGTCATCAACAGGCTGGATCGGTCTGCTGGTGGGCTGTTTCTGGAGCGTTGCAACGGTAGCGGCACCGGTGGTGATCGAAGATATCGCCTTCACGGCCCAGCCCGGCGCGCAGCTGGAGGTGCGGCTGACCTTTAGCGAGCCACCCTCGGCAGATATTGAGAGTTACACCATCGAGGAGCCGGCGCGGATTGTGCTCGACTTCCCTGATACGGAAAGTGGCCTCGAGCAGAAGCGCTTCAGCCTGTCACAGGCCAATGCGACCAGTGTCATGGTGCTGGAGTCGGGTGACCGCACCCGGATGATCGTGAATCTCGTGGATCTGGTGCCTTTTGAGAGCGAGGTGTCCGGGCGTCAATTGACCCTCACAGTCGGCCAGGATGGCGGGCAAGCCATGGCGGCCTCTTCGGCCACCGATATTTTGCGCACCGACGCCAACCGTGTTGAGCGGGTGGCATCAGAGATCACCGATCTTGCCTTCCAGCGCTCACCCGATGGCGAAGGGCTGTTGATTCTGACGCTGACCAACCCCTCGGTTGACGCCAGCATTTTTAGCGAGGGCGGCGACATCTCGCTGCAGTTTCTCAACACCAATATTCGCGAATCGCTGATTCGTCGCTTCGATGTCACTGATTTTGCGACCCCGGTTCAGGGCATCGAGGTGAGCACCACAGAGCGCGGCACCAAGCTCAAGCTGCAGGCGGAGGGGTTATATGACTACCTCGCCTATCAGACTGGCGATGAATACATCCTTGCGGTTGCCGCGCTGAGTGAGGAAGAGAAGCGCGAGCGCTTGAATGAGTTTGACTATGTGGGTGACCGCATCTCGTTGAATTTCCAAAGCATCGAAGTGCGCGCGGTGCTGCAGCTGATCGCTGACTTTACCGAGCTGAATTTGGTGGCGTCGGATTCGGTGACCGGCAGCATCACGCTTCGCTTGCAAAACGTACCCTGGGATCAGGCGCTCGATCTGGTGCTAAAGACCCGTGGGCTCGACAGTCGACAGATTGGTAACGTATTGATGGTCGCACCCGCTCAGGAAATCGCTGAGCGCGAGCGCCAGGAGATCGAGGCCAACAAGCAGCTGGCGGAGTTGGCCCCGCTTCAGTCCGAGTTCATCCGCATTCGCTACGCCAAAGCCATAGACGTCGTCGAGCTATTTAAAGCGGGCTCTGAAGAGGGCGGTTCGCTGATTTCGGAGCGCGGTTCGGTGGTGGTGGATGAGCGCACTAATTCAATAGTGGTGACCGACACGGCTGCAAAGCTCAGTGAGATCAGGGATCTCATTGAAAAAGTCGATATTCCGATCCGGCAGGTCCTGATCGAGGCGCGCATTGTGAAGGTCAGAACGGGTATCGACGAGCAGCTGGGTATCCGTTGGGGGGGTGGTTACCTCAACGCCAGCGGCGACAAATTCACGTCGGTCGCAGGGGATACGGCGAGCGTGACCAGTCTCAACAATCAGTTGATAGGTGGCGGTCAGGTCGATATGCCGACAGCCCCCTTTGTCGATCTCGGGGCGCCTGACGCCAACTCCGGATTTGCCGTGGGCTTCACGTCGACCGACCTGTTCCTGACAGCCGAGCTGTCGGCCCTTGAAGCGTCCGGGGAGGGCGAAGTGGTGTCCCAGCCCAAAGTCATTACTGGCGACAAACAGAAGGCGGTGATCAAGTCGGGTCAAGAGGTCCCCTATCAGGAGGGTGCCGCCTCTGGTGCCACCACTACTGCTTTCAAAGAAGCCGTGTTGAAACTGGATGTCACGCCTAACATTACGCCGGACGACCGTGTTTTACTGGACTTGGTGGTGAATCAGGACTCGGTGGGCGAATTTGTGCCCAGCGGCAACGGCGGTCTGATCCCCACCATCGATACCACTGAGCTAACGACACAAGTGCTGGTCGGCAATGGCGAGACGGTTGTGCTAGGTGGGGTGTTTGAAAACGAGGAATCGGTAACGGTGGAGAAGGTGCCGCTCCTCGGCGACATTCCCTACGTTGGGAGGCTGTTTAAGAGCACCGCCAATCGTCAGGAGAAAACCGAGACGCTGATTTTCATCACGCCCAGAATCCTTTCTGAAGCGCTGGTGAATTGACGGGCTGAGCCATGGGTAACGACACCGGGGGTCTGCGGCTTTTCCTGGTTGGGCCCATGGGTTCCGGCAAGTCAACGGTTGGCAGGCATCTGGCAGATCTCCTGAATTGTCCTTTTATCGACTCTGATGCCGAGATCGAATCCCGCGCCGGTGCCGATATACCCTGGATCTTTGACGTCGAAGGCGAGGCGGGCTTTCGTCGACGCGAGACTACGGTGCTCAAGGATCTGGTTGAGCAGCCGGCGGCGGTTATTGCCACCGGGGGTGGCGCAATACTGGCGGCGGAAAACCGGGAGCTCATGGCGCGCGCTGGCGTGGTGGTCTTTCTCAATGTATCTGTTGAGCAACAGTTGAAGAGAACGGGCTCTGGCGAGGGTCGGCCGCTGCTTCAACAGGGAGACCGCGAGGAGACTCTGAAGCAGCTCATGGCGGAGCGCGAGCCGCTTTACAGGGCGCTGGCAGATGTCATCATCTCAGCTGGCGGGGGTAATGCGCGGAAAGTGGCCCGTCAGATTGAGGCGACATTGCGTGAGCGCGCACTGATACCCCACCACGATGGCGAATAACTGACCCGGAATCCCCCCTTCATGCCAGAGCTCCTGCATACACTCCACGTTGATCTCGCTTCGGCCACGGCTGACCGTAGCTATCCAATCCAGATTGGTCGCGGGCTGATTGCGGAGGCGTCGATTTGGCAGCCTTTGGTCGAGGGGAGAGGCGTGATCCTGGTGACGGATGACCAGGTCGGTCCGCGTTACGCTGAGGCCGTTAAAGCAGCGTTCACGGGCGCCGACCTGCTCACTGAGGTGGTCTTGCCGGCGGGCGAGTGCCATAAAGATATGGCGTCTATCCAGCGGATACTCGATGCGGCGCTCACGGACAAGCACGAGCGAGGCAGCGTGTTTGTCGCCCTCGGTGGCGGAGTGGTGGGTGACATGACCGGCTTTGCCGCGGCCTGCTTTTTGCGCGGCGCGGATTTCGTGCAGGTGCCAACGACGCTATTGGCCCAGGTGGATTCTTCCGTAGGTGGTAAGACGGGCGTGAATCACGCGATGGGTAAAAACCTCATTGGTGCCTTTCACCAACCGCAGCAGGTGGTGATCGACCTCGACACCCTCGCCACCCTGCCCGCCAGAGAATATGCGGCAGGCCTAGCCGAGATCATCAAGTACGGTCTGATTCGCGATGCCGGATTTTTTGCCTGGCTCATCGATAAGGTTGAGGCGTTAAAGACCAGGGACCCGGAGGCGCTGGCGTTTGCGATCGAGCGCAGCTGCGCGATCAAGGCCGCCGTGGTGGCAGCCGATGAGCGTGAGGGCGGCGTGCGGGCACATCTCAATTTTGGGCACACTTTCGGTCACGCCATCGAGCGGATTCAGGGTTATGGCGACTGGCTCCACGGTGAGGCGGTGGCCGCCGGTATGGTGCTGGCCAGTCGGTTGTCAGTGCTTCGCGGCACATTGGATGCAGAGGTGGTTGATCAACTGACCGCGTTCAATAAGTCGGTAGGTTTACCGATCGCTCCCCCAGCTGGTGTCACCGCTCAGGCGATGTTGGAGGCCATGGGCAGCGACAAAAAAGTGAGCGGCGGAAAAGTTCGCTATATTGTGCTCTCTCAGCTGGGTGAGGCAGTGGTGGCCGAAGACGTCACGGATGGCGATATTGCCCGCGTGATCGACGCCTGATCGGCGACGTTTGCGCTAATTGAGCGCCCCTTTTCTGGGGTGTACACTACGCGCCCTTTTGTCCTTGCTCCGTAAGGAGCAGTTTCGCCGGTGTTGTGCGCCGGTTCAGAAGCGAAACGGTTTATGAATCATGCTGTAGCAGCGGGCGATGCCGGTGATCGGTCGGCACCCTCTCGCGGACTCTACCGTCCCGAAGAATTTCGGGATAACTGTGGCTTTGGTCTGATCGCCCATATCGAGGGTGAGGCCAGCCATCGCCTGTTACAAACGGCGATTGAATCGCTGACCTGTATGACCCACCGCGGCGGCATTGCCGCCGATGGTCGAACCGGCGATGGCTGCGGCCTATTGCTGCAGATGCCCGACGCCTTCATGCGCGCCGAGGCCAAAGCCGCACTCAACGTCGATCTGGGAGAGCACTACGCGGTCGGCATGCTGTTCCTGAGTCGTGATGTGGCGTTGCAGCAGGCATCCCGCGAGGCCATGGAGGCCGCGCTGACTGCCGAAGGGTTGCCGGTATTTGGGTGGCGCGAGGTCCCTATTGATGAAAGCGTATGCGGCGAGATCGCGCTGGACCAGCTGCCACGGATAGAACAGGTGTTTGTTGATGCCAGCGGCGTCGACCATAAGCACTGCCTTGGCAAGCTATTCACCGCCCGTCGACGCGCCGAGATGGCGCTGGTAAGCGACCCCGACTTCTACATCTGTAGCCTGTCTGATCGGGTGGTGTCCTATAAAGGTTTGGTCATGCCCGCGGATCTGGAGCGTTTCTACCCCGACCTGAATAACCCCTCACTGGAGACGGCGATTTGCGTATTCCACCAGCGCTTCTCTACTAACACCCTGCCGCGTTGGCCGCTGGCACAACCTTTCCGCATGCTGGCTCACAACGGCGAAATCAATACCATCGAGGGTAATCGCAGTTGGTCGAGGGCGCGCAGCACCAAACTCGATTCGCCGCTGCTGCCTGACCTGCAAGCGCTGACGCCATTGGTGAATACCGAGGGTTCAGACTCTTCCAGCCTCGACAACATGCTGGAGCTCCTCACCACCGGGGGTGTCGAATTGCCCCGCGCATTGCGCATGCTGATTCCGCCTGCTTGGCAAAATATTGAGGGTATCGACCCGGATCTCAAGGCGTTCTACCAGTACAACGCGATGCACATGGAGCCCTGGGATGGCCCCGCGGGGATCGTGCTCACCGACGGTCGCTATGCCTGCTGCCTGTTGGACCGCAACGGGCTTCGCCCGGCGCGCTGGGTCACCACAGACGACGGCTTTATCACGCTGGCTTCGGAGGTTGGCACCCATGGCTATCAGCCCGAGCAGGTGATTGCCAAGGGCCGGGTTGGGCCGGGCCAGATTCTTGTGGTGGATACCCAGGAAGGCAAGGTGCTGCACACCAAGGATATCGATGAGCTGCTGAAAACCCGCCAGCCTTACAAACAATGGCTGCGACAAAACGCGCGATTGATCGAGGGCAGCTACACCGGAGAGCCCGTAGCTGCGATCTCCGGCGCCGAGCTGGATGTGTATCAGAAGATGTTTCAGGTCAGCTTCGAGGAGCGGGATCAGGTACTCAGACCGCTGGCAGAGTCGGGCAACGAGGCAGTAGGCTCCATGGGTGACGACACGCCGATGGCGGTGCTGTCGCGCCAGGAGCGCTCACTCTATGACTACTTCCGCCAGAAATTTGCTCAGGTCACCAATCCGCCGATAGACCCGCTGCGCGAGTCGATTGTGATGTCCCTCGAAGTGGATCTGGGCCCGGAGCGCAACATCTTTGAGGAGTCGGCGGATCACGCACGTCGCATTAGCCTGACGTCTCCCGTGCTGTCCCAATCGAAGTTCAAGAGCATTGCCGGGCTAGCGGAAGAGAGTTTTACTGCTGTGACGGTGGACGCCACCTACGACCCGGCCGAAGCCAATTTGCGCCAGGCCCTCGAGGCGGTCTGTTCCAGCGCTGAAGCTGCCGTTCGTGAAGGCAAGAGCATTCTCATCCTCTCTGACCGAAATATTGGCGAGAACCGTGTTCCCCTGCATAGTCTCTTGACCACGGGCGCTGTGCATCACCACCTGATTCGCGTTGGGCTGCGCGCCGAGTGCAACCTTGTGGTGGAATCCGGTAGCGCCCGAGACTCGCACCACGTGGCCTGCCTGCTCGGCTTCGGCGCGACCGCCGTGCACCCTTATCTCGCCTACAGCGTGATTGAAGACTTATTGAGCAGGGGCGAACTGCTCGGTGATCCCCAGCTGTGCCAGAAAAACTTCCGCAAAGGCATCAATAAGGGCCTTTTGAAAATCATGTCCAAGATGGGCATCTCGGCGGTGAACTCCTATCGCGGCGCCCAGCTGTTTGAAGCGGTGGGTCTCGACAGTGAGCTCGTCGATATCGCGTTTACCGGCGTGACCTCGCGTATCGCCGGCGTGACCCTCGATCAATTGGAGAAAGACCAGTGGCAGGTGGCGAGCCGCGCACGCTCGCGGCGCAAGTCGCTCGATCAGGGCGGCCTTCTGAAATATGTGCACGGCGGTGAGTACCACGCCTATAACCCCGACGTGGTGATGAGCCTTCAGGCCGCCGTGGTCAGTGGCGATTACGCGGACTACCAGCAGTATGCGAGCCACTGTAACGACAGGCCGGTGGCGGCGCTGCGCGATCTGTTGACGCTCAAGTTACCCGACGCCCCCGTGCCCCTTGAAGAGGTCGAGCCGATCGACAATATTCTGCGCCGCTTTGACTCGGCGGGCATGTCTTTGGGCGCTTTATCTCCCGAGGCCCACGAGGCGCTGGCGATGGGTATGAATCAGATCGGTGCACGCTCCAACAGTGGTGAGGGGGGCGAGGATCCGAATCGCTTCGGCACCGATCGGGTCTCCAAGATCAAGCAAATTGCCTCGGGTCGTTTTGGTGTCACACCGCACTATCTGGTAAATGCCGAGGTACTGCAGATTAAAGTGGCGCAGGGCGCCAAGCCCGGTGAGGGCGGACAGCTGCCGGGCGGCAAGGTAAATGATCTGATCGCGCGGCTGCGTTACTCGGTGCCCGGCGTCACCTTGATTTCGCCGCCGCCGCATCACGACATTTATTCGATCGAGGATCTGGCGCAGCTCATCTTTGATCTCAAGCAGGTCAACCCTGATGCACTGGTCTCGGTAAAGCTGGTATCAGAACCCGGCGTGGGCACGATCGCGGCGGGTGTGACCAAGGCCTACGCGGATCTCATCACTATCTCGGGTTACGACGGCGGCACCGCAGCCAGTCCGCTCACTTCAATTCGTTACGCCGGTTCCCCCTGGGAATTAGGCATAGCAGAGGTGCATCAAACGCTTCGCGGCAACCGTTTGCGCGGCAAGGTGCGGGTGCAGGCCGACGGTGGCATGAAGACCGGCCTTGATGTGGTCAAGGCGGCGATTCTGGGCGCCGAGAGCTTCGGTTTTGGCACCGCGCCCATGGTCGCCATGGGTTGCAAGTACCTGCGCATTTGTCACCTCAATAACTGTGCGACCGGTGTCGCGACCCAGAATGCGCAGCTTCGTCAGACTCACTTTGTCGGGGATGTCGAACGCGTGGTGAACTTCTTCACTTTCGTGGCAACAGAAACCCGCGAGTGGTTGGCCAAGCTTGGCGTGCGGAGTCTTGAAGAGCTGATTGGCCGGGTCGATCTACTCGAGTGCCTGCCGGGCGAGACAGCCAAACAGCAAAGCCTCGATTTGAACCCCATCCTCTGGGTTGACGAGGAGGCAACCGATCAGCCTCAGTTCTGCCAGGTCGCCAGCAACGATCCCTTTGATACCGCGGAGAAAGCCGCATTGATGGTGTCGGACATGTTGCCTGCTATCGAGGCGGCGAGCGGCGGCACGTTCTCTTATGCGGTGACCAACTGCGATCGATCGATCGGCGCGCGTCTCTCGGGAGAGATTGCCAAGCGTCATGGCAACACTGGCATGGAGTCGAACCCGATCACAGTGAACCTCACCGGCACGGCCGGTCAGAGCTTTGGTGTATGGAACGCCGGCGGCCTGCACATGAATCTGCGCGGTGACTGCAACGATTACGTGGGCAAGGGCATGGCTGGCGGCAAGCTGGTGATTGCGCCGCCGGAGGGCAGCCGCTTCGAGAGTCGCAAGACCAGCATCATCGGCAACACCTGTTTGTATGGCGCTACCGGTGGGCGACTGTTTGCCGCGGGCGTGGCGGGCGAGCGCTTCGCCGTGCGGAACTCGGGTGCACATGCCGTCATCGAGGGCGCGGGCGACCATTGCTGCGAATACATGACCGGTGGCCTGGTTACGGTACTGGGCGCCACGGGCGTGAACTTTGGTGCGGGCATGACAGGCGGTTTGGCCTTTGTACTCGATGAAGACCGCGCCTTTATTGACCGTTACAACAGTGAGCTGGTGGAGATTCACCGGGTGGCTGCCGAGTCCATGGAGGCGCACCGCCATTTTCTACGTGACAACATTCGCGAGTTTGTGGCGGAGACAGGCTCGGAGTGGGGCACGCACCTGCTAGACAACTTTGAGGATTACGTCGGCAAGTTCTGGCTCGTCAAGCCCAAGGCTGCCGACATTAACCAGCTGCTCTCGCGTTTGCGGGATACAGACTGAGGCACATCACATGAGTACTCGACTGGCCAACCCGTTTCAGTTTCTGGATGTCGACCGCAAGGATCCCGGCAAAAAGAACATGGAGACGCGCACCGAGGCTTTCGTAGAGATCTACGACCCCTTCACGCAAGTGCAGGCCGCCGAGCAGTCGCACCGGTGTTTGGAGTGCGGCAACCCCTATTGCGAATGGAAGTGCCCCGTACATAACTTCATTCCCAACTGGCTGAAGCTGCTGGCTGAAGGCAACCTGTTCGAGGCGGCTGAACTCAGTCACCAGACCAACACGCTCCCCGAGGTGTGTGGCCGCGTCTGCCCCCAAGACCGACTATGTGAAGGTGCTTGTACGCTGAATGATGGCTTCGGTGCCGTGACTATCGGCAACTCCGAGAAGTACATCACCGACACGGCGCTGGCCATGGGCTGGCGTCCCGACCTTTCTGATGTGGTGCCCACCGACAAGAAAGTCGCGATCATCGGCGCGGGTCCTGCAGGCTTGGGCTGTGCCGACATCCTGACGCGCAACGGCGTGAAGGCGGTGGTGTTTGACCGGTATCCCGAAATCGGTGGTCTGCTGACCTTCGGCATCCCGCAGTTCAAGCTCGAGAAGCAGGTGATGGAACGTCGCCGCGAGGTCTTCGAGGGCATGGGCATTGAGTTTCGGCTGAATACCGAAATCGGCCGCGATATCACCATCGATGAGTTGCTGGCTGATTACGATGCCGTGTTCCTGGGTATGGGCACGTACAAGGCGATGGAGGGCGGCTTCCCCGGTGAGGATTTGCCGGGCGTTTATAAGGCGCTCGATTACCTGATCGCTAATGTTAACGAAAAAATGGACTACCCCCGTGATCCCGAGGAGTACATCGATCTCAAGGAAAAGACGGTGGTGGTCTTGGGTGGCGGTGATACCGCAATGGACTGTGTACGCACCGCTGTGCGCCAGCAGGCTGATCGCGTCTACTGTGTTTATCGTCGCGATGAAGAAAATATGCCGGGCTCGCGCCGAGAGGTGGCGAATGCCAAGGAAGAGGGCGTACAGTTTTTGTTTAACCGTCAGCCTGTTGAAGTAATGGATTATTTTGGTGAGGCCATTGGCGTCAAGGTGGTTGAGACACAGCTCAGCGAGCCTGGCCCGGATGGCCGTCGTCGCCCGGAGCCCGTGGCGGGCAGTGAGGTCGTGATTGAAGCCGACGCTATCATTATGGCCTTCGGATTTCAGCCGAGCCCAGCGGATTGGTTCTCCGGAGCAGGGGTGACCTGCAATGATTGGGACGGCGTGATCGCGCCCGAGCACCAGACGTTCAAGTTCCAAACGGCCAATCCCAAGATCTTCGCCGGGGGTGATATGGTGCGGGGGTCTGATCTGGTGGTGACGGCTATTTGGGAGGGTCGCCAGGCGGCCGAAGGCATACTGGACTATTTGGAGGTGTAATCGGCGGGTCGTGTTGGCCTAGCTGTGGAGGTTACACTTCATCACAGTGGCGTTACGTACCGGGGGGTATCCGTGGCGTCATGACCAGAGAAATCTGGAGGAGAGAGGTCTGCAAGAGACGGATCAGCACTAGAAAATAAGAACGAGATAAGCAGCACAAAAAGCGCAAAACAAAAAAGATAGCCAAAAGAGAGTCGATAGCATGGTCAGCTTGGAAAATGACCGGTTCCTTCGCGCCCTGATGCGCGAGCCTGTGGACCGAACCCCACTATGGATGATGCGTCAGGCGGGGCGGTATCTCCCTGAATACCGCGAGACCCGTGCCGAAGCAGGCAGTTTCATGGGGCTCTGCACCAACCCCGAATTGGCGTGCGAAGTGACATTGCAGCCGCTCAGACGGTACGCGATGGACGCGGCGATTCTTTTCTCCGATATTTTAACCGTGCCCGACGCCTTGGGCTTGGGCCTCTATTTCTCCGAAGGTGAGGGTCCGCGATTTGAGCGGCCTATCTCTTCTGCGGCGGAGATCGCGGCATTGGATCCTGACCGCGCGGCCAACGAGCTGGGCTATGTGATGGACGCGGTGGCGCTGATTCGTAAAGAGCTCAAAGGCAGCATCCCACTAATCGGTTTCGCCGGTAGCCCCTGGACGTTGGCGACCTACATGGTCGAAGGTGGGTCGAGCAAGGATTTTGCCAAGGTGAAGTCACTGGCCTTCAACGAGCCCAAAGTCATGCACCAGTTGCTGTCGACGCTGGCCAAGTCGGTCGCGGTTTATCTTTCTGAGCAGGTGCGCAACGGCGCGCAGGCGCTACAGATCTTTGATACCTGGGGCGGCTCGCTCAGTCACAATGCCTATCGCGAGTTCTCGCTACGGTACATGACCGAGATCATCGAGCAATTGCCCCGAGAGGCTGAGGGCCGGCGTGTGCCGGTCATTGTCTTTACCAAGGGCGGCGGTCAGTGGCTCGAGGCGATAGCCGATTGCGGTGCCGATGCTGTGGGGCTTGATTGGACCACTGATATTGGCGAGGCCCGCGCGCGGGTGGGTGACAAAGTTTGCCTGCAGGGCAATATGGATCCGACACTGCTCAACGCCTCACCGGAGCGCATTCGCACAGAGGTCGGTCAGATCCTCAGTTCATTTGGCGAGGGCAGTGGCCACGTCTTTAATCTGGGCCACGGTGTCACCCCGGGAATTGACCCTGAGCATGTGGCCGCGATGGTGGATGCAGTCGTGGAGCTGTCGCCCGCTTACCACTGAGAATCGGGAATGGCGTGATCCATATCGAGCGCCGGAGAGCTGGTGGTCGGCTTGCCGACCACTTTTGCCGGGACGCCTGCTACGGTGGTATGCGCGGGTACGTCTTGTAGGACGACCGATCCGGCCCCTACTTTGGCGCCTTCACCCACATGGATATTGCCAAGGATCTTTGCCCCCGCACTAATCAGCACGTCGTCGCCAATCTTGGGGTGACGGTCGCCGTCTTCTTTACCTGTGCCGCCCAGCGTGACCGACTGCAAAATCGATACCCGGTTGCCCACAACCGCCGTTTCACCCACGACCAAGCCGGTGGCGTGGTCGAGCATGATGCCGTGGCCGAAGCGGGCGGCGGGGTGAATATCGATACCGAACTGTCGCGACATCTGGCTCTGTAGGAACAGCGCCAGTGGCTGCCGGTCGTGTGTCCACAGCCAGTGACCGATGCGGTGAATCTGCAGCGCCTGAAAGCCTTTGAAGTACAAAAACGGGATGTACAGCTCGTGGCAGGCTGAGTCCCGATCAAGAATGGCGTTCAGATCGTCTCGAATCGCGCCTCGGATGTCGCTGTCATCGCGAAGTGCCTCAAGGATCAACTCGCGCAGCATCATCGCCGGCGCGGAAGGGTTATCGAGCAGGTTGGCCAGGTGAAAGCTGAGCGAACACTCCAGCTCCTCATGATTGAGGATGGTCGCGTGCAGAAAGCTCGCCAGAATAGGCTCTGCGGCAGCGGCCTCACGGGTTTCGCTGCGGATGCGCTCCCAAATGGGATCGCCATTCTGCATTTGCTTGATGCCGTCGCGTTGCGTGGCTGTCATCGGTCTGCTCCGTACCCCGGGGGGCCTCATTGCAGGGAGGAGAAGGTTAGCGCTTTACCCGGTGCTTAGCTAGGTGGCGCATTTACCTCTAAAACGCCACAGCGTGTGGCCTCGCTCCCAATACTTTCTTTCGAACAGCGTCATCGGTGAGTCGGGAACGAAGGGTTCTGTTTGGCCATCCATGCCAATCAGAGCGGCCGCTTGGTGGAATTCCTGCGCAAAAATAGCCCAGTTGGTGCGGAGCTCAAGCCCTCCGCCCAGTGCAGCGAGTACCGAAAAGGCGCCGTGCCCGTGGACGCGCCTTTTGAACTGAGAGGCCTTGGGCCAGGGGTTGGGATAGAGCAACCAATGGCTGTGCAGCGTGATGCCGGCCTCCACAAGGCAAAGCCAAAACGGCTCGGCCTCTGCGCGAAGTAGCAGGTAATTTTGCGCTCCGGTGGCCTGATGTTTTGCGAGCCGATGAGCGGACTGATCGATACCGATTACCAGCGCATCTGGATTCGCCTCCGCAATGAGCGCCGTGCTCATGCCGGTGCCACAGAACGAATCGATGATCAGCGGTCTGTTGTCGCGCTGCAGCCGCTCGAGCAGTTGCTCGAATGCTTCTCGGGTATGCGCGGGGCAGGGTTTGCGCCAGGGGTGATCTTGGTGATGTCGCACAATCTCTGCGAGGTCAGGATGGGGTCCGACCTGGTCTGTCTTAAGCACTGGTGCAGTATGGGGACGTTGATCTGTTTGCGGAGTGTCAATCACCTTGCCATCATACCCCGCCACCTGATCCTGTCTGGTCACTACTGAAAGCATGCGTGAAGATCTTCGCCCTTTTTGGGTTAAACGTACCTACCTCGCCTTCCGCGCAGCTTGGATCGACTGGTTTGTGCGGCCCCGGTGTGACCACCTTGGTGCGCATGCCACCATTATGGCGCCGTGGTATGTCGATATCTCGGGACCCAATATTCGCATCGGCCATTCATTCACTGCCATCAACACCGCCAGTGACCGGGTGCAGATTGGGGTCTGGGGACGTGACGTGGGACAGGGCCGCATCACCCTTGGTAACGCTTGCTTGATGAGTCCGGGTTCCCGCATCAGCGCCAGCGACGACATCGCGTTGGGCGACGGCTGCATGCTCGCCAACGGGGCTTACATCACCGATTCAGATTGGCATGGCCTTTATGATCGTGTTGAGCGTGCTGCCGAGCCCACACCGGTCAAGCTGGGCGATAACGTCTGGGTCGGTGACCATGCGACTGTATTGAAGGGCGTGACGATTGGCGATAACAGCGTAGTCGCTGCCAGGGCAGTGGTGACCAGCGACGTGCCGGCCAATGTGGTCGTCGCTGGCAATCCGGCCAAGGTGGTGAAAACCCTTGATCCTGATACGCCACGCTACACCCGGGCTGACCTCTACGCTGACCCTGACAAAACCGCGCAACAGTTCAAAGAACTTGATCGCTATGTGTTGGGGAAAAACCGTTTTTGGTTCTGGGTGTGGACGCTGATTTATCCGGGCGCTCGTCGGGGTGGTTGAGCCGGCATCGATCAAGCCTTGCAGTCTTCACAAGAGCCGCAGCGGTTCTTCTTCGAGTAAGGCCAGCTGCTCGCGCAGCGCCAGAATCTGGTCGGCCCAGTAACGTTCTTGTCCAAACCATGGGAAGGCGGCCGGGAAAGCCGGGTCATCCCAGCGTCGGGCGAGCCAGGCGCTGTAGTAGACCATCCGGGCGGTGCGCAGCGCTTCAATCCATTTGATCTCTCGTGGATCAAAGTCATTAAATTCCTCGTAGCCCGCAATCAGCTCGGCGAGCTGCAATTCTCTTTGGGCGCGATCGCCCGATAGAAACATCCATAAATCCTGAATCGCGGGCCCGGTGACGCAGTCATCGAGATCGACAAAGTGCGGCGTGTCGTCGCGCCAGAGAATATTGCCCACATGGCAGTCTCCATGTAGCCGTATGCCCTCTCGCGGCGCGTAGTCTGTCATCAACCGCGCTGCGCGATCCACTAAGTCCTTGCCCAGGCTATCCCAGGCGGGAAGCAACTCATTGGGTACCCACTCAGTGCTGAGATAATTGAGCGGTTCGATCAACCAGCGCTCCAGCGTGTAATCGATACGCTCCGCGAAGCTCGCTGAGCCGCCTACGCCATGCATGCGCCCGAGTGTGCGACCCAGCCCGAGCAGGTGATCAAAGTTGTCGAGCTCCGGTGCATGACCTCCCCGGCGGGGAAACGCCGCAATTAAAAAGCCTTGCGCCTCCTGCAGCGTCGCGCCGTTAATTTCCATCGGCGCAACAACGGACAGACCGTTATCAACCAATTCTTGCGCGAAGTTATGCTCTTCCAGAATTTGCTCGCGGGTCCAGCGCCCTGGCCGGTAGAACTTAACGATGACCGGGTCGGCGTCCTCAACGCCCACCTGATAGACGCGATTCTCATAGCTGTTCAGCGCGAGCAGGCGCAGGTCACTGCGCAAGCCAATGGCTTCGACGCAGTCGACCACGCAATCCGGTGTCAGCCCTTCAAAGGGATGGGTCATGGGTCACCCCGTGATGAAAGCGCTTATGTTACTCCACGCCGAAAGGGGCCGGAGTGCGCGCCAGGCACCACACGGCCACCGAGTGCGCTCCGGCTTCCGCGCACGCGCGCGCTGCTGCGCGTGCCGTTGCACCGGTGGTCATGACGTCGTCAATCAGCACAACTTTGTGGCCGGCGATGGCGGGATGGGCGGTGAATCGATCTTGTGTATCGGCGAGACGACGGTTTTTGTTCAATCGATGCTGGGCAGGCCGGTAGTGACGATTTTTTAACCAGGATCTGACGACAGCAGGCCGGACCCACCGCGACTGAATGGCGTTCGCCAGCAGCCAGGTGTGATCAAAGCCCCGACGCACCTGCCTACGCCACTGTGTTGGAATGGGAACCAGAACAGTGTGTGCCGCCGCCCATGGCTTCGGTAGCGATTCCGCAGAGGCTGTGGGTAAGCCCCTCAACAGTAGCTCAGCGAGCAGTTCGGTCAGCTGGGGCCGATTCTGAAACTTCCACAGGTGTATGAGATCTCGCATGCCGGTGCGCATGAGGTAGGGCGCGTGTGCGCCAAAAAAGGGAGGTGGATGCTTGATGCAAGTCAGACACAGCCTCGGCGCAGATATGCGTGCAGGGGCAAATCCGTCGATCACCCGCGAGTGGAGCGGCTGAAGGGGTAGAGCGCAGCGCTGGCAGGCATGCTGATTGCGGCTAAACGCCGCCTCGCAATCGGCACAGATAGCCCGAGCCTGGTTGTGCAGTTGTCGACAGAGAACGCAGCTTGCCGGCGCCAGCCATCGTATGGCCTGCACGAAGCCTCGATGAATTGTCCCTACCCTATTCATTGTTTTCTGGTGCCCAAAGCGCACGCGCGGGTCGACCTGGGATGGTCGCCTAGAGCGCTTGCGCAGCGTGTTTTATGCCCTGGGTGCTACGCATGAAAAGAGGTATCGCAAGACTGCACCTTCTAGCCGGCACGGACGATCTCTTGTATGACAACTCAGTGTGCAGTGCGCCGACCGCTTGAGGAACGTCATCGTCGCCGGAAAGTGATCCGGAGCGGCCAGTGTTCGAGAGCGCTTGGTCGAGCGGTGCGTAACCGATACAGTGCGTGTCTAAAACAACGAAAGAAACAACCGTGTCAGAACCTGATTCCCTTACCGATACTGGTGACGCCAAGAAGCTCTCTGATGCCGATCAGGCCAAGGTCAACGCTTTTCTAAAGCGCGGGGTGAACTCGGTAGAGCGCAAACCCTTCAAGCCGCTGTTCTTACTCTTTTTGCTGATGGCAGTGGTGGCGGCTTTTAGCCTGTTGAGCCAGGGTATTGCTCAGTGGGCGGGTATTTATTGACACTACCCCAATCTTGGAGGGTATGGGGGGTTTTGGTATTCTGCGCGCCCCGGTGTGTAGCGCAGCCTGGTAGCGCACTTCCTTCGGGAGGAAGGGGTCGGAGGTTCGAATCCTCTCACACCGACCAAATTTATATCTACAAATCAATAATTTAAATACAGATCCCCGCGCCTAAAATTCGTCTGTCCCAGTGCGTACAACAATCGTACAACATTCGATCTGCTTTTTTATGCAAGTTTGGCCACCTACGGCTCGCTGCAAGACCCACCCTCAATTCATAGGCGGGGGAGGAGTAAAAGCCTACTGCTGATACCAGTGATCCTGCTGGCACACATCTGAGGCTGAATTCAAAAAAAGAAGACCATTTCGATTTCTCCCAAA